>CALHBQ010000375.1 GCA_937930815.1 uncultured Saprospiraceae bacterium
GCCATTTGGAAACGCTATCGCGAAAATCCAGAAGCTGCATTGGAAGGTTATATCAATGCCTTGAAATTGGGTTATACTCGTAAGATTGGAGATATTTATAAAGCGGCTGGAATCGAATTCAATTTCAGTCAAAATTACGTTAAGGAATTGGCAGATTTCGTAAAAATAGAGTTGGAAAAGGTTATTTAAAATTTAGTATTCAAATAGCATTGTTAGTTCTCTATTTTAATTGTTACTTTTGAAATCACAACAAGGATAGAGCAGTCAAAAAATTTAAATATTAGGTAATTCCTGCTCTGTGAATTACGTATAGAAATGGGCCTTTTCGATAAAATTTTTGGTAAAAACATTGAAACTGAGCAGCAGCCAGACATTCAATTCGGACGTTATACCGATTCGTATAAAAGCGCAGAGCAATATGATGCTTGGGATATTGCTTTAGAAAAATTTGAAGAGAAAGACTACCTCGAATCTTATTCCAATTTCTTCAATTATCTCAACGATAAAAAAGAAAACAACGTCATTTGGTCTCGCCAAAACGGTTCCATAAAATTTGAAATTTTCCAAGGAAGTAAAATAATAATTGGAGAAGCCAACAATAAAGAATTCAGAGCAGCAGCAAAGGTCGTAAAAACGGAATCGCTCAATATTGGTTTTATGCGTAGACTGGTAGAGACTAATTTTGACCTAAAATATTCCAAATTTGCGCTTGATAACGACAATAATATCGTTATTGTTTTCAGCACTTCTTCACTTGATAGTTCTCCTTACAAATTATATTTTGCACTCAAAGAGTTGGCGACCAATGCCGACAAACAAGATGATCTTTTGTTGGATGAGTTTGATTCTTTAAAAGCACTTTCCAATACACATATAAAAGAAATCTCCGCTACTGAGAAAGAGGCAAAATTTCAATTTATTCACGAAAAGATTGAATCCGTTTTAAAGGAAATTGATTCAGGGAAACTATCGCCTGATAAATATCCAGGAGCAACCGCTTATTTGTTGCTGGATCTATGTTTTCGCTTAGATTTTTTGATTTCTTCGGAAGGATACATGACAGATTTGCTCGAAAGAATGCAGCGCAAGTACTTTGAAAATGACGGTAAAGCAACCGCTCAAAAGAATCTTGCGATGAAAAAAGAATTTAGCAAGTTGCTCGAAAGGCCAAAAGAAGACTACTTCAAAGAAATGTATCAAGTGAAAGCCACTTTTGGTATAACCAGTCCAGTCAATCTTGACAAAATCGTCAGTTTCATCAATGGCGAATTGGGTAATATGGATTGGTACCATGAAAATAATCATGAGAAAGTGGCGCTTGCTATCCCTGGCTATATCACGGGTTATTGTCTATTCAATTATGCGGTTCCAAAACCAATTCGCGAACTTTTTCTTTTATACTTTCAAATTTCAGAAACTGAGTATTTCAAAAAATTAGGCTTTACAAATTCTTATTGGAAAGATCCTAAGACATTAGATTCCAAAGCGATAAAAAGAGCATTTGAGCATATTCAAAATGCCAATAAGGAGATTTATGCTAAATTTAAAATAAATGAAAGTGCGATTGATTTCGCCTCTTTCCCTGTGTTCTCTAAAACTTTACTCCAACAGTTTCAGGAATTTGATCTTTCCAAGCGCGACTAAGTACACTGTAAAATAAATTTGGAACTATTTCAATTTTTCGCGAACGGTATCGTCGTCGCCCAATTCGATAGGTATCTGAGCAGCTTTTTCACTTTGCCCCTAAACATTTCCTCGTTTCTACTTCTACTGGGTTTATTTGCGCTAATTGCTCTCTTAAATTTGTTGACAATGAGGCTCTACTTTGTCCGCAAAAATGCGTTCTTTAAAATTTTTAAACATAAAAAGGGATCAGATATCATTTTACCCAAAAAGGGTTATTATAAAACAACTATCATTTGTTAGTTTTGTACCACCTTCCCCTGTTTAAATATTAGCACTTCACTTACAAAGTTTTTTTTAATCATTTCAGACTCCTATTTGAAATGCAAACCTATGTACGTAATTAAGAGCTTAATTTCAATTCTTATCATTTTCTGCACCTTTTCATTGTTTGGTCAATTGACCATTTCAACCAATCAAGCAGATGCCACTTATAATGTTGGCGAATCAATGAACTTTGTCGTCAGAGGAGGTTCAGGTTTGGCGAGTTATACGATTCACTATGACCACGGAGTTACCCCCGCAATTACGAGAGGAAGTATTCGACTCAATGGAGGGACGACCAATATTCCTTTTACAGGAACAGAACCAAGCGTTGTGCTTTGTTCCGTTATTAATAATGGACAAACCGTTGTGTCAGGAGCCGCTTTCTCACCGTTCGATATCCAGCCTTTTGAGGAAGATCCTGCTGATTTTGATGCCTTTTGGCAAAATCAAAAAAATGAATTGGCAGCTGTTCCTATTAATCCTCGAATGACTCCTATTACTACTTGGGACAACCGAACGAGAAGTTATAGAATCAATTTGGGAACAGTAGATGGCCGAAGAGTTTATGGTTACCTTTCTATTCCTCTAACCCCTGGGAACTACCCTGCTGTTATTACCCATGCAGCATTTGGTGTCGGACCAAATCTTTGTGTTCCACGCCCCGAAATAGCAGCAGATATCGGCGCTATTTCTCTATCCATTTGGATGCATGATGCAGAACCAGATCAACAAGCACCAAACGCTTATTTTCCCAAAAACTGGGATAATCCATCCAGAAATTATTTTAGATATGGCGTTTTGGGAATCATAAGAGCGATTGATTATATCCAAACCTTACCAGAGTTTGATGGTCAAAACATTGGCCTAAACGGAATCAGTGAAGGTGGAGGAATGTCTATTTTAGCAGCAGGAATTGATTCGAGAGTAAAAGCGGTTACTGCTTCTATTTTTGCACATGGAGAACACGCAGGTTATAAATATGGACGTGCATCTGGGTTTCCTTACTATATGTATGAATCTACCTTAACCAATCCTAACACTTCAGTTGAGAATATCAATCAAGGTGCAAAGTACTTCGATGCTTTGCGAGCAGCTAAGCGTTATAAAGGGCCAATTTTAGCATCCGTTGGATATACAGATTTGATATCCATCCCAGCAACCAATTTTGCTGTTTTCAATCAATTTGAAGGTTCTAAAGTTTTAATTCATAAAATTGGGTGGGGACATCAAAATCCAGATGAATTTTACCTCGGAAAATTTGAATTCTTTAGAAAACACTTCAATCTCTCTGGACAAAAAGGATATGCTGCCAATGCAGGTATGGACCAATATATTAATGGAGCGAATGCTACCCTTTCAGCTACCATTGAAAAAAACGGACAGGTTAATACTACGCTTCCTGGCTCTTGGAAAGTAGTAAGTGGTCCGGGCGCAGTCGGATTTACAAATCAAAACAATAGAAGTACCGTTGCAAGTTTTTCACAAAATGGAGAATACGTTTTAAGCTATACCGCGACCGATAATTCTACTTTGTTTAATAATACCTATTTTACAATTGCAGATCAAATAAAGGTTACCGTTGGTTCAAGTAATCAACGAACCGATGCAGACAGAGATGGTGTTCCCGCTGATGAAGATTGTAATGATTTCAATCCGAATATCTCAAGACCGGGCGATGCTTGCAATGATTTCAATCCAAATACAATTAACGATGTCATTCAAAACGATTGCTCTTGTAGAGGTACTTTGATTGATCCATGTGCAATTAATGGAGGAGATGCTGACAATGACGGCGTTTGCGCTAATGAAGATTGCAATGATTTCAACCCAAATATCTC
>CALHBQ010000376.1 GCA_937930815.1 uncultured Saprospiraceae bacterium
TTTTCATAAAAAAAGCAGAAAACTTGAAAGGTGGATTGGGTGTAATGGCTGATGATGTCGTTGCTGGAATCTACTCAAATCTACTCCTCCAGTTATTTATTTGGTTCAACTAAAAAATCGTCCTTTCTTTGTGTCTTTAAAATCAACTACACAAATAATTCCGAATGGCATTTAAGCTGACGGTTCCACATGCGGCGAGTTTTACGAGAATTTTGCTGGCACCGTGCTCTCTTCTATATCTTATCGATTTTCCTAACAAAATCCTGATTCTGTTAGCAATTGTTGCGGTTGCCAGTTTAAGTGATTTTTTGGATGGCTATCTCGCTCGAAAGCTTAACTCTGTTTCAGAACTCGGTGCTTCCATTGATTTTACGGCAGATAAGATTTTTATCAACACATTCCTTTGTGTGTTTACCATTGCAGGTGATTTACCGATTTGGATCCTTTTAGTGATTTTGAATCGTGACTTCTGGGTGATGGGAATGCGTATTTTCGCAGCAGGGGAGGGGATGAAGATTCCAGCGGGTAAAATGGGTAAGTTGAAAACTACTTGCATTTTTCTGGCAATTGGAGGTATTATTTTAGGCTATGACTTGGGGCTTTACCTGATGTTAGTGAGCGTTGTTTTGAGCCTCGTTTCTATGGGATTATATACTGCTGCTTTTTTTAAAGTAGTGGGAGAGAGTAAAAAGGAGTATTGAGGACTACTCAATTATTCTTTAAATTCAGCAAGAAGAGTTCTTAACTCTACCATTATTTCCCCTGTTATGAAAGTGGTTTCAGTAGTAGCGGCTGATAAATTTTCAAAATCAGCTTTGATACTTTCCATTGTCATTTCGGAGTGATTTTTTATTGCAGCATTACGAGTTTTCCAAATTCCAACCTTATCGGTGAGTTTGGTCATCAGAACTTGGTATCGACTTTTTAGGTTCCCTGCTTTGTATTGAAGTGTTTCATCATTTTTCTCAAGAATTTGATTGAAAATACTTCCAAGTTCCGTTTCTATTTTATTAAGCTGCTCAAGACTATCAAGGAGTGGTTGAGCTTCCTTTTGCATGTTCGCATGCAGGGTTTTATACTCAGGTGTTTCTGTAATATTTGGTGGATTAGTAGATGTAGTTTGCATTATTTCATTTGCCAAATGCCACCCAACGAAAATAACAAACGCTATTATTGACAAATTCTTTAAAAGATTAACTTTCGGATTGTCCATATTTTATTTTGACTTTTCTTAATGTAGATTCAATTGTTAATAACTCGTCACTCCTCCGATAAAAACTGCCGAAAGTTATCCAAAATATTACGATCGGGGTCATCTGATAGATAAAGAAACTGACCACGTTTACCAACTATCTCATACAAAGGAACGGAGTATAACTGATATGACTCCCGCACCACATCCTTCGAAACGATAGCATGTAGACCTGTCGGTTGATGTTCTGCAATCGCAGTTTTCCATTTATCGGCTGATTTATCAATAGACACATTGAGCATTACGACGCCTAACTTTTCCATGTCCTCTCGCATTGGTCGATATTTGTTGAAACCGTCGATGCATGGCTTGCACCAACTTGCCCAAAAACTGAGGTAAATAACCTCTCCTTTAAAATCACTTAATTTCTTTTTGCTTCCGTCTGCCATTGTCATTTCAAAGTCAGGCGCAAATTCTTTTAGGACTTCTTTTTCGATGATGATGCCTTCTATTGGCGGTACATCTTGACCGAAAAGGGCGATTGGTAAGAAAAAAAGTAGGATAAAAAATTGGCGTAGTGACATATAATTGTGTTTTATGTTGGTAAAAAGAGCGTCCATTTTTAGAACGAAAGAAGGAGGGGTTATGTTTTATTTGTATCTAAATGTGTTGTTATATGTGGTTTATTGGAGATAACAATTTAAATTCGGTTGATTTTGTGGTTTTTAGAAAATATATTGTTGCAAAACAAAAAAGCATAAATATTTTTATTATTTAAAAGTACCCAAAAATCACATATTGGGTGGATTGGTTTTTGTTGGATGGTAAACGAACAACACTTGTAAGAAATGAAAAAAAAATTGATTTACCACACACTCACGACGCTAATTATTTCAACCTTTTGTCTTTCGGCTTCGGCTCAGCAAACGCAATATTCTGAATTAATTATTACAGAAATGGAATTTGGAACCGCTATCGAATGGACAACTTATAACGAAAAAAACACGAAGGCTTTTGTTATCGAAAAATCCACAGATGCCGTGAATTTTGAAGAGGTCGTAACACTTGATCCCATCAGAAACAATAAGCATAAAAAAGGTTATTCCTATGTAGATTTAGGATTGGGGACTAAAGGTGAAAAAGTTCATTATAGAATAAAGGGAGTACACAACGATGGAATTTTTAGTCAAGGCAAAATGGCTGCCGTCACTAAAAAACATCAAAATCATTTTGCAGTCAGCAATTTTGAAATGAATGAATCATCCAATGAATATACACTTTACTATACAAGCATGGTAGAAGGAGATATGCAAATGGATGTTGTAGCAAGAGAAGATGCTTCCATCCTTCAGACGGAGTTTTATCAAGCATCTATTGGCTTCAATAAATTGGAATTGGATTTAAAGACTATTGCTTCAGGCAATTATGAATTAGTTTTTACACTTGATAATGAAACAGCATCTGTTGTACTCATTAAGTCAGGTGAAGCACTTCCAGAAAACCTTATGTCACAAAAACCTTCTGAAAAATCAAACAACTAAAATAGAATACATTTTTACCAAAAATATATAGTTGGCTAATGGATTGAGTTCTGTTAGCCATTTTTTT
>CALHBQ010000377.1 GCA_937930815.1 uncultured Saprospiraceae bacterium
GATGGAGCACCATTATCGGTTGAGCCATAAAAGTTTATATCATCTAATCCAATATCTCCTTCGGAACCGTTGCCTTTTGTTCCAACGAATCTAAATTGAGCATTCATCCCATCATAAGAGGAAAGAGATAATTTTACATCATGCCATTGATTACCTTGATTCCCTGATTTGGTCCATAGATTTATCCAATTGATTCCATCGGTTGTGATTTGAAATTTCAAACTTCCCATAGAACTCCCAAACATGTGATATTCGAAACTTACATGACAGGTGTCAGTGTTTTTGGTATCAATCGTCATACAATTTGATAGCAATACTCCCTCAGCGCCAGCGGAACAATTACCAATTCCAAAAAAGCCTAAAGAACTGACCTCCATATAGATGTACTTCCCATTCCCAGAAGCATCGGAAACTGGCCCTGTACCTGAAGTTAGGGTTCCTCTTCTATAAACTGCCCATTCTAATTCATCATTTCGAGCGTTTTGCCATGGATAATTATTGATATCACAAGTATTGGTACAGGCAACTCCAAAACAACTTGGCAAATTATCAAAATCCGAAACTACTGTTGCAGGTGGAGGTGAACAATCTGTCGTGACAAAAATACTGGAGCAAGAAGAAGCACTATTCCCTCCTGTACAATTTTCGTAAATATAAAATTCGTAATCAGAACCGCCCGTCAAACCTGTCAATACAAATGGTGGGCAGGTAGCGGAGACCATGATTCCATTACCTGGGCTAAAGCCAGGTGCACCATATTCGAAGAAAGTACTATCACAAAATCCGCCTGGCGACCAATCAAACGCAATGGAAGTAGAATCTATTGAGGTCGCAACCAAACCTGTTGGTGCGGTACAACTGACTATGTCAAAAACGAGTTCGACAAATCTGAGACGACCTACATTTGTCGCAGCGTCGTCGCAAATGATAAGCTCCCAAATTCCGTTTGGATCAGAATTATCGTTGAATGCATTTAAATTTCCAAGTGGAAAATATCTGCCCGTGTACGGAGGTCCTGCTCCCAAAATCGGCTGTTCGTTACAGGCATTGGCATTGACTAAGGTCATAAATTGAGCACAAGTTGGATCGGATGGATCTCCAAAATTATTTTGAGTTCCTCCGTTTTCATCAATCAATCTAACCACTTGGCCAGTTGGAGATTTCAGCCAAAGTTCCAAATCTATCAACCAGTCATGCTCAATAATCAAATGTATTTCTTGTAAAACAACATCAGCACCTAAACTGGTGCCTGATTCATTTCGAACTTGAATTGGATAAGGAATTGGATTATTACAACTAACATCAGGGATTTCTAAATCAATACCGCAAGCACTTCCATTCAAAATATGCGTAAAGAAAGAGCGCGTTTCGTTTGACCAATTGGTTGGGACTCCTCCACAGATTGCTCTAACTTTATAATGGTACTGGGTTCCTTGAGCCAAGGTATCTATCATGAAAGGATTGCTGGCTCCAAGTCCAGTTGTGATTCCAATATGTGTTGGCGTTCCTGAAAAGGGCGTTCCTTCCCTTACGATTTCGAGATCCCATTCTGTTTCTCGTGGATTATTAAAGGACTGCCAAAATAGATTCGCTGAAGAATCGGAAAGTACGACTGAATTTAGTCCCACCGGAGGCGTATTGCCTATTTTGGGATTTGATAGATTACTCCCAATGACCGACAGGTGACAGAGGGCTAAAACAAAGACAATTATTGATATAACAGTTCCTTTGGGAAACAGGAATGACTTCATGCTTTTCCTTTATTTTCTTGTAATCATTTGTCTTAAAAAAACAGGCTTTAGGTAATTATCAGGGGAAAATGACCAAGTTTTGGTTAATTAAAATTCGTTGGAAAAAGCAATGGGCTTATTTAGATTAGGCTAATTACTGTATGTTCGTTTACTTTCTCGAAGGTGAAGTATTAAAAAACTGGTGGATATACTTCGAAGCCCAAAGATATGGAATTAACTTTTTTTGTCAAGTGTGGGCGATTTTATTTTTTGTCTTGCTATTAACCGAAGGTTAGCTATTTCTACTTTTTTATAAAATTCACAAAACGTGAGTAGAGAAAACTTCGCAACTCCTTCCACGTAACACCCTGATAATCAATGCATTATAAACAAAATTACCTCATTAGAGTGATATCTCCGTGTTTTGGAACAATTTGCCCATTTGGTAGCTCCACAGAAACCTGATAGATGTAAACACCAACAGGTTGATCTTTATCTTTAAATTTTCCTTCCCACCCTATTTGATTGGAATCATTGTTATAAATCATTTGTCCCCATCGGTTATAGATTTTCATATCTATCAGCTTCGCTTTGGGCGAAATGATGGGTTTAAAAACTGCATTTCGACTATCTCCATTGGGTGAAAAAATATTAGGAATAATAATTTCATCAACTGGCAATACTGTTCGTTTTATGGAAATGGATTCCATACAATTTGGGTCGGAGGTTACGTTGGCTTCAACTGTTAATTCACCCTCTTCGATTATCGTAAAGGTCAGTATTTCTTCGTCCGTAAATGACTTATTATTGATGTACCATTCATAGGTTAGATTTGGTAAATTAAGTGGAAAAATTGACAATGATGCTTCAATTTCACATCCAACATAAAGGGTATCTGCTGATGGTAATAATTGTAAATTTTCGATTGAAAAAGTAGGTGTCACCGAGACCTCAATAGAATCAATCGCCTCCCCGCATCCATTTGGAGATTGGAAGGTCACGGTGTAAATTTCGTCCGAGTCCGCTTCAATTTGAATAGCAGTTGTTTCTTCACCATTAGACCAAAGAAATGCTCCACCTGAAATCGAACTTACCGCGTTTAATTCGACTATTTCCCCTTCGCAAACCTTCACTTCCTCTGGTTGAATGTCAACGGTAGCGCTAGACATCACTTCTATAAATATTGTATCCATAAAATTGCAATTATCGACTTGTGTTTCAAAAATTGCTTGAATAATTGTTTCCTCATTAGGAAGCGTCAAAATCGGATTTGGACAATCATCACAACTCAAATTTCCATCAGAAATCGTCCAAGAAAAATTTCCATTTTGAAGATTGGTTTCTAAAATTAGTTCATCTCCTGCGCAACCAGCAATGTTTTTATTAAAATTTAATTCATCCACAGATACCACAACCGAAAGTGTATCTGTTCTACAAACCCCTTTTACTTCAACCTCATAAGTCATTGATTCAGAGGGATTTGCAATTGGATTTGGACAATCATCACAACTTAAAAAATCAGAATTCAACCAACGATAGAGTAATCCTCCACTTACTTCTAACTGAGCACTTCCTCCATTACACAAAGTCAAATCATCGGTCAAAGAGAAATTATCATTGGGTGTTCCCAAGACGCCTTCTGTCGAGCCTGAAAAGTCGATTTCTACCCCACCCGAAAAAATAATTCCATCAAAATCATTGACCAGAATGATGTAATACTCCCCTTCTGTTACATCCAATTTTGTAACAAAACCATCTCCGTCTTCATCTTCACATTCATCAAAAATTGCTTGATTTGTAAAAGGATCGAAATCAACCAAACCCGTTAATTCATAATCACGATCATCTGCATAGGTACTTCGTATTGGTTGATTGTTTCTTGAAAAATCACAAAACTGATTTGGACTATTTAAAGGGCCCCAAATATTTATGTCATAATCAGAAGTATCATTCGGGTTCAAACTTTCTACCAAAAAACCGAATTTACCATCCGCTTGTGCTTCAAAATAAAACCATGAAAAATTCGGGGAAATTAAAGTTTTCCAACACCCATTATTTATACCATCTTGTATAAATGACCGCTCAGAATTTCCCAAAGCGACGGAGATAGACGCTGGAACGTCAACATCGCAACCTGTGATTGGCAACGCATCTTCGCATCTGGTTGCAGTTGGGAAAGTGATTGGGCAATCAATGCGATTGATTATCAAATCAAAATTTGTACAATCATCAGGATGACCGACTACAAAGTAATATCGGCCAGGTGCTTCCAATCTCAAAACAGGGATATAAGCATCCCGAATAAGGGGAGACATAAAAGAATTTTCATAAGCGATACAATCACTCGCGACATCTGGACAATCTGCATAAACGCCCAAGCCCGTATCAAATCGTATATTAGTTGCTCTCAATTCTAAACACTCATTACCTGGAGAATCATAAACAAAAATGAACTCTTCATTTTCCAAATAATTAGAAAAACATGGACTGGTTTGAACAGAATTCCCGGCTCCACAGGTTGTAAAATCTCTTGCTTCAAAAGGCAAACTTGATATCAAATAAGGATCATTACAAGTCGAAAAACTTGGATTGGAACATGGAGTCGTTTCACATTTCCATGTAATTTTAAAGCCATTAGCTTGAGTCGCTTCGTCTGTTACTAATTGAACGGTCATACAGCTTTCCGCTGTTTCGAAACTACGATTGGAGCCACTTCCATCCAATTCGCCCAATAAAACGCCATTGGTATCTGAACCAGAAAAAATATATAATTTGTCAAAAATAGGTTCAATATCAAATGTTTCTACATTCAACGACAAACACTCAGGTGGCGTGGTCGGGCAAATTGTAAACGAAAAATCTTCACGTGCTTGGTAACGGCCAATGGAACCTCCCGAGTCATACAATATTCCCTCACATAAAACAGAAGAAGAATCTGTCCCTAATAGAAATTGTTGTTGTGCAACCAACGAATTAGAAAGAAAAAAACTAAGCAATAAGATAAAACACCGATACATAGTTGCGGTTAGTTAATGATTAATTGACCTGTTGCCAGGTGCCGGTTGTTCCCCTGCTTACTTCTTAAAATTTGAGAACACGGTAAATCACCTATGAAACTCATAAAATTTGAACTCGCCCATTGAAATGATTCGCTCTTGGCAATAGGCAACGGGAAACTTTCCTCCTATTTTAAAATAAATCGTTGGCCCATGCTATAATCCTTGATATCATCGAGTACTACATGATACGTACTATCTCTTTTTGGTTTAAACGTAAGTTTTCTTTGAATGTCTCTTCCTACCTTTTGCTCAAAAAGAATGTCATTTGACTCTGAAAAACGATATTTGAAACCACCTAAATTTATCTCTTGTTTTTGATTTCCGAGGTAGGCGATTTTATGCGCAATTAGCATTTGATCTTCAAATGTAATCTTGAGCGAAGGAGGATTTGCTTCTTTGGTTGGACGGGTATAGAAGTTTTCAAGGGCAGCAAACTCCGTTCGATAATCATCAATTTCCTTTAGGTCTTTTACTTTTTTTGCAAAAGCGTTGAAGGCAATGACTCGGTATCCTGCTTTCCTTTTGGCAAACCAAATTTCACCATTTCCAAACATCGCACCTTGGTCTCTTCTGAAAATATTATCCAATCGCTGATTGCGTATGATTGCTTTCAAACTATCATCAAAAATTTCTGAATAATATTCTTTGAAGTACCCTTTATTCCACACAGGATCTGCTGGGTAATCAATATGTTTTGAAATTTGCTCAATATTATCTGTTGCGACCCATTCTTTAAAATGAACTAAAAAAGTTTTGAAATCTTTCGGGTTAGAAATACTGGCGGTTGACCATGAAGTGGGAATTGAACCTTTTTCTTTTCGCTCTGGGCCATGTATTTGTTTAGAATAATAACCTGTATTTCGGATGGCTCTTTTCAGTGCGTTGGAAGCAAATTTTACACCTCCAGCATAGACCCACCCCTCTTTTCCTGATTTTTGAATTTTCACCTTAAGCCATGGTTCGTGATAATATTTCTTTCTGATAACTAAGTTTAATCTACCGTGAGAATGCTCTCCAAGGTAAACGAGCGTGTCACCTACCCCAACTTTTGTCAAAAAATCAGCGGTTCGTGAACTATCTGCTCTGATGGTCAATCTATCAAGTTTTGCAATGAGGTAGGGAGATTCTTGTTCAATATCGATGTATTCCTCTTCTTCCTCACCTGTCTCGACTATCACATCAGATTCATCTTTCTGGAAAGGATTGGGGATGTTTTCGCAAGAAAAAAGAAAAAAAGGAAGTAAAAAAAATAGATACTTATTCATTTTTGATGAGTAGTTAATTCTGTGTAAAGATAAAAAGTAGTATTGACTTTTGAATGGCCTAAATTCAAAAATAGCCCTTAAAAAAACTTGCTAAAATCTTTAATGGTCGTAACCGCTTCATCATCTGCAGAAGGCCCATAAACTGCTGGTACAGGAACCTCCAAAAGTCGTAAATAAACCCCTAATTGTGCTCGATGATGCACCATGTGATTCATACAAAAAACACGAGCAACTTGCTTTTTTGGTAACGTAAATAAGACCTCATCACCATAGGTCATGGACCAATTTTCATCAAACTCGGAGTCATTCACTTTCGATAATGCGGTTTTTGCCTCAGCTAAAAGTTCATCAAAATAGCTCAAAAGTTCCTCTGTAGATTGAATATCTTTCGGTTGAAAATCAATAAAATCTAATTTATCGTTTTGCAAACAAGAAACCCACCATGCAGTAATTTCTGCAAGGTGGATCGCTAACCGTCCGAGGGTTTCAGATTTCTCTGCTGGTTTAAATTCTTTTTGCTCAAATGGAACACTTTCCAAGTACCTTCTTGTTACTTCCGATTCTAAAACCAACTCTTGTAAAAACGATTCCCCAATTTTCATCCTTGTCTATTAAAATTTATAAAAACGTTCACAACCCAAACATAAACAACTGATTATCAATCAAATACACTTTTAAAGAAAATTATACAAATCAAATTATTTCTTTAATTTTAAAACAATAATTCGCATTAAAACATATTGTAATAATTTATATATCAGATTAATAACCATTTAACATTCAATCATATATTTTAAGACCTATTTTTGCGAAAATACCGAAATCTTACATTCCTCACTTCACAAATTATGGTCTTTATGAAAAAAACTTTGATCCCCTTAATTGCTATTCTTTTTGCAGTAACATTGCAAGCACAACCCCGAATTTTTGTCAACAGTGCCGCCACAGGTGCCAATAATGGTACTACTTGGGAAGACGCCTACACCAACTTACAACAAGCGATTGATGACAACTCAACTACTGACATTTGGGTTGCCAAAGGTACATATCTACCCGGCAATGGTAGCATGGATGCCAACGCAACTTTTAGAATCAATCGATCAGTCAATATTATCGGTAGTTTTATTGGTACGGAATCCACGCCAGACGACCGTATGATTGATGCAAATCCGACAATATTAAGCGGTGATTTGGCTCAAAATGACGTCTTCGGAAACAACGACCTCAATCGAGCAGATAATGTTCTGCATATTGTGGTAATCGAATCATCTGCAGGTAACGTTACATTTGATGGACTTGCTTTTGCAGGCGGTTCCAACAATGAAATTGATACAAATCTCGACCCTTTTTTATATTCTGGAGCGGCGATTCACTCCAGTAGTAAGGTATCTATCAACAAATGTAATTTCTACGGAAATATCGGTGGAAATGGTTGCGCAGTTCATTTAGGAACTGACCAAACCAAAGGTTCTATTATTCAAAATAGTAAATTTTACAAAAACAAAAGTTTCAATAGAGGCCCTCTTCATTTAGAAAACACGAGGGATATTCAGATAAATTCATGTGATTTTAATGACAACATTACCAATCGTGGAAGCGTCCATGCTTTCGAAAGTTCAAATATTGTTTTGACCAATTGTAATTTTTCACACAATCAAAGCAATGCTGGAAATGGTGCAGGCATCTTTTCATGGCAGTCCAAGCAACTTGATATTGTCGATTGCTCCTTTACAAATAATGTTTCTACCAATGGTTCAGCCATTTTCATCAACAATCAATCTACTCCATTTTCGGACCAAGACGTGGACAATATTTTGATTCAGAATTGTAGTTTTTCGGATAATATCGCTGGACAAAAAGGAGCAGGTATTTATGCTTGGAGGAGTTCTTTTGAAGCATTGGCTTGTAGTTTTAATAAAAACAAAGCTGCGGAGACTGGTGGTGCAATTTACGCTGGCGGTGCAGAGAAACATACCCTAATAAGCAATTGTACCTTGGAAGGAAATGAAGCAGGCAACGGTGCTGCCCTATCGTTTTTGGATGAATCTACTTTTGTAATTGTTAAAAATTCTACCATTCTAAAAAACACTGCTTCGACCGCTGGAGGTGGAGTTGAACTCGGCATGGGAGCGGATGGGACTTTTGAAGATTGTCTTTTTGCAAGTAACACTGCGCGTTGGGGAGGCGCAATGTTTGTCCGAGATGCTAAAACAGTCGCAACCGTCAAAAACACAGCTTACCTCTCCAACGCAAGTGAAGATTTTGGAGGCGCAATTAGCTTAACTGGAGAAGGGAATCTGACCATCGAAAATTCAAAATTTGAAAGAAATACTGCTAAAACTGGTGGTGCAATCAATATCGTTGAGGAAGGTGCAGATTTAGCGCAAATGAATATTACCAATACAACTTTCAATAATAATACTGCAAACGAGGAAGGCGGAGCTTTGAATATTTCATCCGCTAACACCAACATTATCAGTAGTTTATTCATTAAAAATAAAGCAATAGATACAGGTATTGGTGGAGCAATTTCGGCTAACTCGGTAGGTAATTTTGAGTTATTTTTAAATATTACAAATTCAACATTTGCAGATAATGAAGGTAATCTTGCTGCAGGAATTTCTACTTGGACAGCAAGTAATACCGCAGCACAATTGCAATTGCTCAACAATGCATTTGTCAATAATTTAGGGCCAAATTATGGCATCGCGGCTGGTAATGCAGTTGTCCAATCTTTGGGTGGAAATTTCTCTTCCGACCAATCAACCGTGAACTACTTCAACAATGCTTCTGATTTTAATAATGATGACAGAAATCCAATGTTCATGAATCCATCTGCGAATGATTATCATTTGATGGAAGGTAGCCCGCTGATTGATATGGGTATCGAAACTGGTGCTCCGCTTACAGATTTGGAAGGAAATTCAAGAATGAATCAAGTTGATATTGGTGCATTTGAATTTACACAAACAGTCGGAACAGCAAACGTGCAGCAAGAC
>CALHBQ010000378.1 GCA_937930815.1 uncultured Saprospiraceae bacterium
ATAATTTGTATGCAATGCGAAAACTTCTTTTTTCGCTACTTTTCGTTAAAAAATTGAACAATAGCTAAGGCTATTCTTAAATTTTTTGCCTCAATTATCAAAAAAATAAGCATCGATTGCTCTACAACTCATTTTAGAATTAAGTCTAATCAAACTGACTAATTAAAAATTTACAATTATTGGGCTTAATCCTGCACTTGTTCCATAAGCAACGAAAACTTTATGAAGAACTCGAACAGGTTTTCCAACAATAGTTCCAGGATTCCATTTTGGCATTTTATTTACAATTCTTAAGGCATCTTCTCCCATTCCATGACCTGGATTTGAACTTATTTTGGCATTGGTGATTTGGCCATTTTTTTCTACAATAAATGTGATGATAGCCATTCCCTCTTTTTTATTGTACTCAGCAGCTATGGGATATTTTAATTCTTTTGTAATGAACTTCATCAAGTTTTTCTGAGCACATTTATTTCTCTTTTTGGTTTTCTTTTTCTTTTCGCAACCCGGGAAGGTTGGGGCGTCTTCGACGTCTTCATATTTGTAGATTGTTTCTGTGTTTTCTTCAACTGTTTGTCCAAATGAGAGATTTATGAAAAAGAGCAAACAGATACTTGTAGATAGTAATGCTTTCATGTTCGATTGTTTTTAAATAAAGACTATCAATAAGGGTTATTCGTTGCAACTGATCCTAATTAAATCAAATAGCGATCTATTTGAAAAATGATAAAACTTGAAATGATTAAATAGATTCCAACTACTTAAGATTAGTGAAATTCTCGAACAATTGTAGCTTAATTATTAATCGCAATTTAGATTGATCACGCAAATCGGGAGATTTGAAGTTTATCGTGACAGGTCAGAGACCTGCACGAGCAATCATTTTTTTAATGATTACTGGTGCAGGAATACATCATCAATTTCTATTTTCTTTTAGTTTTTTTCTTCTTTTTCGTTCTGCTCTTTCTGCTCGTTCTTTGCGTAATCTTTTCTTTCTTTTTTCATAATGCTCTGGGCCACCATCAAATTGGAAACGAATAGGTAAATTAAATTGCACCCTAACTGCTTTGCCTCTTTGTTTACCTGGAATCCAATTAGGCATGGTATTAACGATTCTTAGTGCTTCATCCCCGCATCCCATTTCAACGTCTCTAATTATTTTTGCACCAGTAATTGAACCATCTTTTTCGACAACATAGGTAACTACAACGGTTCCTTCAATACCATTTTTTTTTGCTTCGGTGGGATATTTTAATTCTCCGTAAACATATTTGAGCTGCTTTTTTGTTGAACAATCTTTTCGTTCGCGTATATCCTCCTCCTCTTCGCAACCTGGAAATCTTGGCATATCTTCTACTATTCTAAATATTTCATTTTTTTTAGGTAAAGATGTCGGTGGATTAGGAGAACTGCTTTCAACGTTTGGCTCACTTTCAATTCTTTGGTCAACTAATACAGGGATTTCAAAACGTACGACTTGTTTTAGTTCGCAGCGAACAGCTTTACCACGATTTTTTGCAGGACTCCATTTTTCCATTTTTTGAATCAATCGGACGGCTTCATCGCCACACGCAGCACCAATATTTCTTATGATTTTATGATTGGAAGTGCTTCCATCTTTTTCAACAATAAAGCTTACCTGTACAGAGCCTTGTACGCCATTTTCGCGAGCAATGGCTGGATATTTTAAATTTTTATAAATGTATTCGTTCACTTTTTGGTCGGAGCAACTTTGTTTTTTGTTTCTATCTGCATATCCTTCACAATCCGAATAAGATGGTAATTCTTCAACGACTTTATAAATATGTTCAGATGGCATTTGCCCAAAAGATACATTTATAACAAATAAAGAAAAGACAGATACTGTTGTTAGAAATTTCATAATATTTAAGTTTTAGAGTTTGATAATTATTTGTAAAATTGAATGTTAAATGTTGGAGGTTGAAAGTTTTGCAAGTGCCGAACCTCGAACTTCCAACTTTATTCCCCTTTCAAACCAGCCACTTCTTCTTCCGTCAATTCTCTCCAGGTTCCGAGTTTTATACGATTGATTTTAATGTTCATAATGCGAATCCGTTTGAGGTCATTGACATGATAATCAAAGTGTTCGCACATGCGTCTGATTTGTCGATTTAATCCTTGTTTCAAAATGATTTTGAAAGTGTAATCATTGATTTGCCGAACGCGACATCTATTCGTTCTTGTTCCTAAAATAGGAACACCTGCTCCCATTTCTTTTATGAATTCAGGAGTGATTTCTTTATTGACTTTGACGATGTATTCTTTTTCGTGATTGTTTTCGACACGCAATATTTTATTGACAATGTCTCCATCATTCGTCATTAAAATCAAACCAGAAGAAAACTTGTCTAATCGACCTATCGGAAAAATTCGTTTTGGATGATTGACAAAATCAACGATGTTTCCTTCTTCTTTTCTATCTGTGGTACAGACAATTCCAGGCGGTTTGTTCAGGGCGATATAAATAGGATGCGGATTGGTCGCCAATGGTTGGTCATCCAAAGTAACTTTATCATTTTCGAAAACCCGATTGCCTTTTTTTGCGACGGTATCATTGATTTTTACCCTTCCCGCTTCAATCAACTTATCAGCCTCTCTGCGAGAGCAATAACCTGTCTGCGCAATGTATTTGTTTAAACTTGTAGATTCCTCGTTCATTTAATCTCGTTTTCCGATTCCTAAATAGAAAAATAGCCAACCTAAAATTAATAATAAACCCCCAATTGGAGTGATTGGCCCTAAAATTTTAACAAAGCTACCAATTCCCAAAACATCGCGAAGCGCTAACAAATAAAGCGAACCCGAAAAACAGCAAATGCCTGCAATGAATAATTTCGCCGAAAGGCGCAAATGTTTATTGGATAAGTGAAGCATCACTAAACCGACGGCCAAAAGTGCAAACGAATGGTAAAATTGATAACGAACTCCTGTTTCGAAAATTCCAATTTTATCGGCTGCTACGATGCTTTTGAGTGCATGTGCACCAAATGCTCCAAACGCTACTGCAAATAATCCGAATAATGCTCCTGCTTTTAAATAATTGATTCCCATGGATTCTTTTTTTTGGCGAATATCTATAGAATTCTAATGATCACCCATGATTGAAATTAAATTATTTTAATTTAAATATGTCATTATCAAGGTGTTACGT
>CALHBQ010000379.1 GCA_937930815.1 uncultured Saprospiraceae bacterium
ATTACGCAGATTATTATATCGAAGACAAAGGTTTAGAATTGACAGATGTCGATGGCCTACTTTCTTATTGGTTGGAAATCGAAGATACCATGGAAGAGGAAAGCAATATCATTGTTTCTGAAGCTGGCGTTTTGATTTGTGAATTTATTCACGAGGACAATGACGACGATGACGATGATGATGATGACGATGACGATGACGATGATGTTCAATTGTCAGATGAAATCCTAAACTATATCGCTGCAAATCATCCTGATGGAACAGTTGAAGAGGCTAAATTGGTTGCTTTTTGTTCTAATGAATTGACTAAAGTTGAACTTGATACAGACGAACTATTATTCTTTGATGCTAATAATGCGTTTGTAATGAGTGGTGAAAAAGTCAAAACAAAAGATATAACACAAGTTGTCTTGGACTTTTTAGATACTGAATTTCCAGATGCAGATGTTGACAATAAATCTTTGGAATTGACTGATATAGACGGATTGGTTACCTACTGGATCGAATTAGAATTTGATGGCAATGACTTGAATGTGGTAGTTGACGAAAATGGAGTATTAGTTTGTAAATTTTAAAAAACAAACTGGAATTACTTAATTCGTTTAGTTCATAAAATCCCGAATTTCTGCTCGTCAGGAATTCGGGATTTTTTTTTTATAAAAAATTCGAATTTGAATGAAGTACGTTGTAAAAACAAAAAATGGTTGCGTAGCTTAGAAAATAAATGGTTTCTTTGACCAAACTACAAAAAGATGTCCGAAGTATCACTCTATGATCAAATACAGGAAACAGTCGCTTTCCTAAAAAGTAAAACAGATTTCCAACCTCGTTTTGGAATCATCCTCGGTACTGGCCTCGGTGATTTGATAAAAGACATGGAAATAGTTTTTGAAATTCCTTACAGCGAAATTCCACATTTTCCTGTTTCAACTGTGGAAAGTCACGAGGGGAAATTGATTTTTGGTAACATCAATAACGTTTCGGTAGTGGCAATGTCAGGCCGCTTTCATTTTTATGAAGGTTACTCGATGAAGCAGGTAACTTTTCCGGTAAGTGTCTTGAAGTTTTTAGGCATCGAGCGATTGCTGATTTCCAATGTCAGCGGAAGTGTCAATCCAGATTTTGAGGCGGGCGACGTTGTTTTCGTTCGTGACCATATCAATTTGCATTCAGAAAATCCTTTGCGCGGAGAAAACGATGAACGGCTTGGCCCTCGTTTCCCAGATATGCTTCATGCCTATGACCGCGAGTTGAATGCGCTTGGAATTGTCACTGCCAAAAAGCATGGTCTCAATGCGCACGAAGGTGTTTACCTTGGGCTGCAAGGGCCCAACCTGGAAACACCTGCTGAGTATCGTTTTGCCAATATCATCGGCGCTGACGTGATTGGCATGAGCACGGTTCCAGAAGTAATTGTCGCTCGACACATGGGGCTACCGATTTTGGTTATTTCGCTCGTTTCAAATAAGTGTTTTCCGATTGAAGAAATTAAAGTGACGACCATCTCCTCCGTTATCGAAATGGCGAATGCTGCTACTCCTAAGATGTGTGGGATGGTGAAGGATTTGTTGGGCATGATGGCTGAAGCGACTTAGAGGAACGCGGATGACACGGATAAACACGGATTTTCGCGGATCTTTAAAACTCATCTTTTGAATAAAGAAATCCTAAAGCTTGCTGGGCCTAATATTTTGAGTAACATCTCGATTCCACTACTGAGTACGGTGGATATTATGTTGATGGGGCATCTCTCTGGTTTGCACATTGGTGCAGTTGGTCTGGGTTCTATGATTTTCAATTTTGTCTATTGGAATTTCGGTTTTTTAAGAATGGGAACGACTGGCATGACGGCTCAAGCCTATGGTCAAAATGATGAAGAAAGAATTGCTCGTACACTTGGTCAAGCGATGTTGGTCGGTGCTTTGTTGGCATTGCCACTGCTTATTTTTCAAAAGCCATTTGCAGAGATTGGGGCGTATTTGATGAATGTGGAAGGCGCACAAGCTGATTTACTTTTCGATTATTTTTACATCCGAATTTGGGCGGCTCCGGCGACCTTGGCTTCTTATGTCATCATGGGTTGGTTTTTTGGAATGCAAAACGCGATTTATCCGCTCATCTGGACATTGGTGGCAAATGTCGTGAACATCATTGCCAACTATATTTTAGTCATGCATTTCGGAATGGAAGCAGGAGGCGTTGCACTCGGAACCGTTATCGCTCAATATTGCGGATTGGCAACTGGCGTGTTTTTACTTTTTAAAAAATATCCTTCTTATTTAAAAATGTTGAAATGGGAAGCCGTAACTAAAATCGAAGACCTAAAATCCTTTCTCACCATCAATCGAGATATTTTCATTAGAACGCTTTGCTTGACACTGACCTTCTCTTTTTTCTATAGTAAATCATCTGCTGCGGGAGAAATGGCTTTGGCTGCGAATGTCGTTTTATTGCAATTTCTAAATTGGATGTCTTACGGTGTGGATGGTTTTGCTTATGCCTCCGAGAGCATGGTCGGCAAATATTTTGGTGCAAACGACGAAGCCAAAACACGACAATCCATTCGATTGACTTTTTGG
>CALHBQ010000380.1 GCA_937930815.1 uncultured Saprospiraceae bacterium
GAAACGCCACTTTATAAATCAGCAGATAAATTTGATAGTGGTTGTGGTTGGCCAAGTTTCGATGATGAAATTGAAGGCGCAGTAAAAAAAGAAACTGATTCAGATGGTCGTCGAACTGAAATATTATGCAATAACTGTGATGGACATTTAGGCCATGTTTTTTATGGAGAACGTTTTACGGATAAAAACACAAGACATTGTGTTAACTCTATTTCGATGAAGTTTATTCCTGAGGAATAGGTCTTATTCAGAGAGTTTTTCAATCGTATTAAATACCTTTTTCAGACCTTCTCGCTTTTCAATAATAATGGGAGCAGCTACTCTTTCTTTGCAATCTTTTATTGGGCATCTTTCACAGGTCGTACCAACCTTAATTGTAGGTATGGTTGGGTCATTCAAAAATTGAATATTCTTTGCAGCTGCCTCGTCTTTTAATATTCCTAAAGTTACGCTTACGAATTTATTTTTTCGAGATTCCATTGCCACTGTAATGGTAAGGTATGGCTGCTCCGTTTCATTGAAAATGACATTTTGAATGCCTATCAATATTTGTCCATCGTTTTTGTGAACTACATTTTCACTCAACTTTTTCAATAAAGAAAAATCTAACCACCGTCGGCAATAATGTTCTTTTAGTCCATTGGAATGTGGTGGATGTTTTTGATTGATATGCAATTCTCGATTGATGCGGAAGGTGCTCGTCAAAGGATTGTAAATCGATCTTAAAAAGAAGATATTTTCTACGCCTAAAAATTTAGGTATCAGGTTCGTCATTCGTTGAAACAACATTTCGGGAGACGCCTCATATTTATCTAAAATATTCAACAAATTTCTACCGTCCCATTCAGTCTTGTTGAAGAGTTGCCTTAAATCTTTGATAAAAGAATCTCGATTGATGAGCAAGGCCGCAGAAAAATAACCTGCTTTAAAGTGGTTAAGAACCTCTTCAAAAGAATTGACCGTCAACAGAGAAGAAGTCATTGCTCTTTCTTTTAGATTTAAGAAATTAAAACCTAATTCTTTCCCAAATTGAAAAGCCTTTTGGGCATTTGTGAGGTTTCCGTTCAATAGTAATTTTTTATTTTTTTGAATGAACAATGAACGGATATTTGATAACTCTGGATATTTATTTAACCTATCTTTAATGATGGTATAGTGAAATTCTTCTTCTAAAATGCGTCCTAACGTCGTTACAGGTACAGCGGTGTCTGTTGGAAGTTGAAAGTTAGAAATGAATTCATCTACTTGATTTTCGATTTCTTCAAAGTAATTATTGTGCATTTCGAGATATGCGCGGAGGGCTCCGAAGTAAAAATTTTCTTCGGCCAATGCATAATTTCTTGACAAATCAACAAGTGTGGCAACGAAGGCACCAACCTTTGATGGAGCACCTGCGATGACTTCAATTACCTTGGATAAATCAAGACCAAAAATGTCGAGCGGAAGCTCATTTAGGAAATTTGAGTGCAGTAATTCTTTAATTGGTGTTAAACTTCCCGGAAGTTCAGGAGAAATTAGGGATTCAGGGGTGATATTAAAGGCTTTGGCAATAATTTTGATTTTATCTTCTTTAGGAAACTTCTTACCCTTCTCGATTTCGTTTAGATAAGAGGTAGAAAGTCCTGTAAGTTTAGAAAAATCAACAAAAGACAACCCCAAGTCTGTTCGAAGTTTCCTGATTTTTAATCCAAGAATGATTTTTTCATTTTGCAACTTTCTACTCATAAACACAAAATTAGACTTTCTTAGCGAATTTTCGCTGTATATCAAAATACCGATAGTTTGGTACGCCCTCAAGGTGAAGAAAGTAGTAATTTTATTCTTTCCCCTTTTCTATGTTTTTTTTCTAACTCCCCTACGAAAAACGCATTTAATACGCTCGTTTGCTTGAATATATTAATTCAAGCATTATAAAAATGTCAAATAGAAATAATATTCTGTTTAAATATTAGTTTTGCACGTTATAAAAGTCAAAAATATGTTTCGATACCTTAGATTGAAAAAAACAAACATTCTCGTCGTAGCAATATTGTTGGGATTAGGAAATACCTCCTTTGCACAAGACGGCACTCAGCCCAATGCGCAACCTGTAAGTAAAATCACAAAAACTACTGATAACGTAGAAGTTGCTCCAGTAATAAAAAAAGAAATCTTTAAAGATGGGGATTTTGAAATCGTTGTAAGTAGCTATCAAAACAATGGTGTAAAAACCATCATTGTTACCAGAAATAGAAATGGTTCTTTTTATGACCGCACAGAGTGGGTTGGTAAAGGAGATGTCCCTGATGAACTGAATTGGTTGATGGGTAAAGGTGAGCCAGGCAATTCTACCCAGTTGAAAGAAAAAAGTTACTTTGGTGTCATGGTCAAAGATGCGACTCAAGCAGATGGTGGCTATGGCGTTGTTGTCCAAGAAGTTGTAAAAAATAGCCCTGCTTTTGAAAGCGGTATTCGTAAAGGAGATAGAATTACTTCTGTTGGTGGAAAAAAAGTAACAGATGCCAAATCATTCGCTACCACTCTTACTGAAAACAAAGCAGATACAAAAGTTTCTTGTCGCTATTTTAGAGGAAGAAGTTTATCTATTGAAAAAGTAAAATTAGGAAAAATTCCAAAAGGTACTGGTTTGAA
>CALHBQ010000381.1 GCA_937930815.1 uncultured Saprospiraceae bacterium
CTAAAACGTTGATTATCAGAAAATTATCTTTAACTTGTATTCTGAAAATAACATAACCTGAAATACTATGGGTAAAATCCAAAATATAATTGCGGTAATGCTATGCATTGCCTTCTTCGGAAATCTGTCTGCTCAAGACAATTTCTACGCCGTTAAAATCGGTACTTTTGTTTCTCCTCAACATGCTGATTTCGGAAGTATTCAAGATATCGGTTTTGTCTATTCGGATCCGAAAGCGTTCAATCATCAATTGATTTCTTTGGGCGACTTTTCAACTCATGCAAAAGCAGTGGAATCCATGCTCAAAGTCAGAAGTAAGGGCTTTCCTGATGCAACGGTACAATTGATTCCGATGGCGAAAAAAGAAAGACAAATTCCAGTGATTCAGATGGCAACAATACCAGCAGCTGGAGCCAAAAATTGGGTAAGTTTCTTTAGCGCTTATTCAAAAATATATGCTCGTCAATTAGACAACCAATTGGTTATTTATGCAGGTGGATTTGATAATATAGAAGGTGCAAAAGCAATTTTACCTTTTATAAAAGATGCAGGTTTTAAAGGCGCTTTTGCTCAAATGATTAAGACCACAAACTTACAATCTGTAAATGAATTTGAAAGTGGTATCCGAGTAGAGATAGCTTCAGCACCTGCTGAAAATACGGCTCCTGCACCAGTTGTTGTGGAAGAAGTATTCACTGCAAAATCTGTAGAAGTGCAGGCTGCGCCAGTTCCTCAAGAAGCACCAGCACCAGTCGTTGTTCAAAAAACGTTGCCCGTAGAAAGTGAGCCTTCGCTTCCTGCTGCTGTTGTTGCGGCACCGACACCAAAAGCAGCACCAGTTATGGCTACAGCTACTCCAGCGGTAAAAGTATACTACCCATCAATAAGTGGAAAAGTCAAGAGAAATGCAGCTATCGAAATTCAGAAAATTTTAAAAGCTGAAAAGAAATATGAAGGAAGTTTAGATGGTTTTTATGGCCCAGGTACTGCTGCGGCATTTGAAAGATTCACCAAGACCAATCGCCAATGGAGAAAATATCAAATGCTCAATGAACTGTGGCAAATTGATAGAAATGCCACAGGTGCCGATACGTGGAGCGAAGTCAAAATTTTAAAAACCATTCTTTCTGAAATGAATGGAAGGAATAGCAAAACAAGGTCTTTAAAGTTTGACAATAAAAGTATTTCAAATATAAGAAGCAAAGAGATAAAGCAATGGAACGAATCACTTTGGACCAATCTTACGGGTTGGAGCAAACGCGATCCAATGCACGCAGAAGTGGCTACCGTTTTGAAAGTGGCTTTCTTCCAATCTCAAGTTCGTATCGAAGAGTATTTTATTGAAAAAGGTAAAAAACCTGAGGTTGCTCGCCTTCATGCGATTGCTACGTTGAAAGCGATGGTAGGGAAAGATTTGGAGCGATTCACGGAGTAACAAGTAGAACGGAAATTTATTTCCGTTAAAAAAATAGGTCTGTCAGATTCATAGAATTTGACAGACCTATTTTTTTTGTCGGATGTAGCGATTTTGATCAATTGATGTTTTATATCTAAACTTTAACATAATGAAGTATCTTTCGCCCACATTTGCCGTCCAAAAGGCGTGTTTGAACCGAACGGTGAATAAGTGTTTTAAACGCTGATTCACATCAAAAAAATAAGATAAGTGAAAGCCATACTTGATCAAAAGTTACAACAAGTCCGACCAAAGATTGACGAAATTGTAAAAGACCTACATGACCTGACAGTCGAAATCAAAGCCGAAGAAATATCACAAATGGTAAGCGACCTCCGCAATCGTATCAACGAACCGTACATGTTCGTGATAGCAGGCGAGGTAAAAGCAGGGAAAAGTAGTTTTGTGAATGCACTCCTTTCTACGGGTAAAGAAATTTGTAAAGTGGCTCCACAGCCGATGACCGATACGATTCAGCAAATTATTTATGGTGAAAAAGAGGAAGTGGTCGTCATCAATCCTTATTTGAAAAAGATATATCAGCCTGTCGAGATATTAAAAGAAATCGCGATTGTTGACACACCAGGAACCAATACAATTGCCGAACATCACCAAGAAGTAACCGAGCGATTTATCCCTGCGAGTGATTTGATAGTTTTTGTTTTTGAAGCAAAAAATCCGTACCGCCAATCAGCATGGGACTTTTTCAAATTTATCAATAAAGAGTGGCGCAAAAAGGTGATTTTTATTCTTCAACAAAAGGACTTGATGAATGATGATGACCTTGCGGTTAACGTCAAAGGTGTCTATGATCACGCTATCAAAAATGGAATCGAAGAACCAAAAGTTTTTGCTGTTTCTGCAAAAATGGAATTGGAAGGGTATGAGGTGAATAGTGGTTTTGCAAACGTAAAAGAATACATTCACGATAACATCACAGGTGGTAAAGCACCTGTTTTGAAAATGCAAAACAACATTGATACGACACGAAATATCAATGAACGCATCGGCAACGCATTAGGCGACCGTCAAAAGCAATATGAGTTAGATGTGAAATTTCGAGAAGACATTCGCGAAACATTGGAGCAACATGAGAAATCATCTCAAAAGCAGGTCGATATTTTGGTAGAAAATTTATTGGCAGGTTACGATAGAATCACACGGGCTAAAGAAGAAGAATTAGCATCTGAGCTTTCGATGTTCGGATTGTTGAAACGTTCGTTTTCTTCTATTTTTAATAAAAGTACTTCTATTAAAGTTTGGTCGGAAAAATTTTCCAAAGACCTCGAACGAGACTTGCAAGCAGAGTTGCAAAGCAAGTTGACATCGAGCGTTGGTGATTTGGCAGAAAGCATTCAACAAATGGCTAAAATCATCGACTTGAAAATTCAAAATAGCCAAACCGTTTTGAAAAATAACCATGAAATTTTCAGTGACATTGCAGAACGTCGTTCCAATGTGTTGAAAGATTTGCAAGAAGCATTCAAGACGTTTCTTGGTCGATCCGAAAATTTCGCTGACAGAGAATTGTTCCCAGGTTCAGAGGCACTTTCTCCTAATTTACTGACAGGTTCAGGTATTGCCGTCATCGGAACGATTTTGATGGCCGTAACCAACACCGCAGTATTGGATGTGACAGGTGGCATTTTGACAGCGGCAGGACTGCTTTTCGCTGGCGTATCTACAACATCAAAACGTAAAAAAATCATCAACGATTTCAAAAATGAAATTGCGGCAGGTAGGTCTCAAATTAATGACGAAGTCTATGGTAAACTTAAAACCTACGTTGCCAATATTAGAGAAAAATTGGAAGCCAATTTCCGCGAATTTGACAATTTATTAGAGTCAGAAAACAAGCAATTAGAGAGTTTGGTTGGTATGCACGAATCAATCGAAGAACGATTAGAAAGGTGTAAAAATGAGTTGCCAGTTATTTAGAGCTTGACTACTCCTTTTGTTTCATTTTGTTTAAGTGAAAATCTGAGGTCATGAATATAGATGAAACAATGGGTTTACTGTCTCCCTTTGGAGGGAGATGTCGATAGACAGAGGGAGGAATCTTCCCAAATCTCTAAATCAGAAACCTGACTTTTAAAACTTTTAAACAAAACAAGAAAGGAAAAACGTAGTATTTTAGTGGAACTTTTTCACTAAAAAACACCTCTACATGAAATTACGAATTACCTTCTTTACTTGTCTTTTTATTTTTCAAATCAATCAAGTTAGTGCACAACCTGAATGCGGAATTTCCTCTGCACAAATTGATCTGAATGGAAACAACGTCAAAACTCGATTGCTCGTTTCAGGAGACTTGTGGTGGGACAGTCGGGATGGCAAATATCAAGTTGAAGTTAACGGGCCTTCAGTACCAACTCCTTCAGCATTATATGCAGGTGGTGTTTGGATGGGCGGCCTTTCTCCTTCTGGCGAATTAAAAATTGCCGCTTCAACATATGGGAGCTCAATAGGGATTACGGATTACTTCCCTGGGCCGCTTGATGCGAATGATGGCTCTACAGACGAAACCACTTGCCAAAATTGGGATCGATTTTTCAAAGTTAAAAAATCTCAAATAGAAGAGCATCTTGATTTATGGCAACAAGGAAATTACACGGAAGATAAAATTCCATTCCCAGTAAAAACATGGCCAGCCAAAGGCAATCCTTTTTTTGAATCAACTTATGGTTTTGCATTGCCTGATACTCCTCAAGGTTTAGCAGATTTTTGGGACGAAAACAATGATGGCATTTACAATCCATTGGATGGAGATCATCCTACTTTATTGCAGCGAGGTTGTGATATGGGCGCTATTCCAGATGAAATGATCTTTTGGATTTTCAATGATGGTGGCGGTAGACATGCAATAACGAACGGCAATCCAATGCAAATGGAATTTCAAGTCACTGCTTTTGCATTTGACAAAGAAAATGCTTTTGGTAATTCTACCTTTTATAAATACAAACTCGTCAATAGAGGAAGCGAAGCCCTCAATGAGGCCTATTTTGGAATATGGGCAGACCCTGATTTAGGGTGTTATACCGATGATTATATGGGCTGCGACTCCACGAGAGGAATGTGGTATTTGTACAATACAGATGCAGTTGATGGACAAGTAGGATGTACCTGCCCACGAGGCATAAACACTTATTGCGAAAACATTCCGATGCTTGGGATGGATTTTTTTAGAGGGCCGCTTGATGCAGATGGAAATGAGTTGAGTATGAGTTCTTTCACTTACCATCATAATCCATCTCTTTGGGGTGGGCCAGCTGCTATGACAGATCCAAATCTTGATAGTGAATATTATAATTATTTAGCTGGAAGATGGCTCGACGGTTCACCTTTGACTGTTGGTGGGTCTGGGTATCAAAGTGGAAATCAAACAACCAATTTCGCTTTTTCAAGTCCTCCAAATTTATCTGATTCGTTGGCGTGGTCAATGTGTTCTGCCGATTTACCACAAGGCGATGTCAGAGTAGTTCAATCAGTTGGGCCAATGACCATGCAGCCTGGAGCTACTAATGAACTAATTTTAGGGGTAGTTTTTGTACCTTCTATCGAAACTTACCCTTGCCCAGAAATGGATCAAATGAATGCAGCAGATGATATGATTCAAACTGCTTTTAATAATTGTTTGGATG
>CALHBQ010000382.1 GCA_937930815.1 uncultured Saprospiraceae bacterium
AGTATCGTTTCATGGACGCAGCAGTATCCCGCTATCATCCCACGTGAGTTTGTGGACAAGACGAGTAAGGTTGATTTTTTGGAAGGAACGGGTATCAAAGTCAAATACATCACGAATTATAATAATCCACTTTCGTGGAAAGCGACCGCAGATTATATCGCTTCTTTGAAACCAGATATCGTTATTTTTCAATGGGCGATTGCTATTCAAGGATTGCCGATGGGGCGCATTGCTCGACGTCTCAAAAAACATAAAAACATTGAGGTAATTTTTGATTTGCATTTTGTGATTCAAAAAGAACATTCTTCGATTGATAAGACGTTGACCAAATACGGAATTGAAACTGCCGACACTTTCATCACGCACGCTTACAAAACGGTTGATGAACTAAAAGAAGTTTTCCCACAAAGAAAATTAGCAGTCAATGAAACTGGCGATCGAACTGCAGATGGTACGACGGTTATCAAATTGTATCATCCGATTTATGATTTGTTTCAACCTGATCCAAAGTTCGATGTAGCGGCTTATAAAAAAGAACATGGCTTGCGCCAAAATGTGTTTTTGTTCTTCGGTTTTATTCGAAAATATAAAGGTTTGCACTTTGCAATTGAAGCTTTTAAAAAAGTGCGGGAGCAGCGCGATGACGTTTCATTGGTAATTTGTGGAGAGTCGTTTTGGAAAACTTTAGACCAATCCAAACTTTCGACGAAAGTCAAAAATGCGCTTTTCGGAACCGCCAAAAAACTCTTCCTCAACTCCAAAGATGATGAGGGTGAATACCGCCCACTCCAATTGATAAAAGAATTGGGTTTGGAAAATGACACCTTAATTCGTAACGAATTTATCGCCAACGAGGATGTGAATAAGTTTTTCCAAATCAGCGACAACGTTGTTTTATTTTATGAATATGCAACACCGTCTGGTGTCGAGTCACTGAGTTATAATTTCAAAATGCCAATACTCGCCACGAATGTTGGCCACTTCCCTGAGACCATTACAGATGGCTTTAACGGCTATCTCGCCGAAGCTGAAAACACCGACGATATGGCTGCTCAAATGATCAAAGCCATTGACCAACCAATCGACCGCAATAATGTAGTGGAAGCAACGAAGAAGATGAGTTGGGAGAATTATTCGAAGGCGATATTGAAGTGATTCAAGTCAACCAGTTATCAGGAAATAGTAGAGCCACCGTTGCAAACGGTGGCTCTACTTGATCAAGGTCATAAATTATTTGACTACTAATTTCCCACTCGCAATATCTCCATTAGCATTTCTCATTTTATAAAAATAAAAACCTGCCTTCATTCCATTCCTGGAAATTTGAATTTTCTGATTTTTAGAATCTTGAGAAGAAATCAATCTACCACTCAAGTCAAATATTTGGCAATTGAATTCAATAGTTTTGCCTTCTGTTTTTAATTCCAAAATAGCTGATTCTGAAAAAGGATTAGGATAAAGATTCACACTTACATTTGGTACAAAAACTTCAGAGGTTTTCACCAAAACCCACGGCTCATCCACCACATGAAAAGTCTCATTGGTACGAATCGGGTCATTGAAATCAAAATAAATATCTGCCTCGTTTAAGATTTCTGTGCCGAGGGGAAGGTCAGTTTTCATAGCTATTTTATATTTCACAAATCCGTTGGATGCTACTTCGTTGATGTTACTATCGGGTAGCATAATGTTGTTAAAGATGAATCGGACCGTACCATGATCCGTTATTTCGTATTCGTATAGGTGACTGCTTGCCCCTGGTTGGAAACTTGGGATATCAAGCCACTGAGAAAGCGTATCAACGACAATCACCGTGAAAGCAGTATCGGTACCTGTATTTTGGAATCTGATGAGATAGTCAATTGAATTGTTCGGTTGGATTTTGTGTTCGGCATCAATTCCAACTGGTATCGCTGATTTATCGTTAGGGTCGTAAGCTCCAATGACCTCATGACATTCGATATCAACAGAAGGCAATCCGTCATTTTGTGCAAACTGATTGAAAAGTCCCAAAGTAGGCGTACCAGATCCGCAACCTTCAATGGTAATACTTGGGTTTGATTGGTCGGGATGTCCTTCAATTTGTGGGATTTCAACATGAACAGTTTGGCCAGTTGCTTCCACTGGAATTTCAATGTCGCCACCGGATGGCAACTGGAATGGATCGCCAATGCGCATAATAGCCACATCCTCGATGATGATATATTGACGTGCTTGTGTCATGTCATCATCACCTATATTTTTGACTTTGAAACGAAGCGAATCTCCATCGCAATAGCCATCAACTTTGAGCGTAGGGCCTTGCCAATCAGCCATTTCACCGCAACCGTCGTTCGGAAAGACTTGTGCTTCCATACAGATAGTTTCCATTAATTGTACTGAGTCGCAAGAGTGTATGGTAGTGAATCTAAATTGTTCTTTTTCAAAAATGTCAATCGTACCAATGAAAAAATTGTAAAGACCATCTAAATCTTTTACCCAAGGAAGTGAAGCATCTGTTATTTCAAAACGAGAGTCTATATTAATTTGGACATAAGCGCTATCAGCATGGAGTGTTCCTTCGTTTTTTACACTTACAAAGTGAGTGTTTTCAAAACATCGTCTTATACGTGGAGTCGATAAATCAACACTCAAATAAGGACAGTCTTTCGTGAATTTTATAGGAAAATCAGCAGTCACTTCTTGTTGGTTAGCAGAAATTGAAACTGATATAGTGGAATCACATGCTTCCGCAAAAATGCTATTGTAAGTCGTTGATACCTCAAAATCCCCTTCGGGTAGATAGAATAGATACTCCCCTTCTTGATTGGTTGTGGAATAGTAATTCTTACCATTTTCAGATAGCTTTATGATAGCATTCTTGATTGGTTCTTCTCCTGTATTCTCTAAGCAATTTTGATCTCTGTCAATGAAAGTTTTACCTTTTAGAGTCTTGAAATCTGAGATTGGGTTTTTTAGTCTTAATAAAGGCGCATAGCCCCAATAATCTCTTAGGTAGATATTTCCAAAAGATGAAACGGTTAGTGTTGTTAGAAATGAATTTGGGAAAAAATTACCCCAAGTAAGCCCTTCGTCTTGACTGAGCTGTATACTATTTGTCCTGAAACTACCTTCATTAAAAAGTTCATTTTTATAGCTATACCAAGAAGATAAATCATCATTGCTATTATCTGAAAAGTGGTATTCTGTAAATGATTTACCTTGGTCATAAGAAACGAATAAATCTTCCTCCCAAGTTGAATTACCAATTGTTGAAGTAGACCAAAATATAGTTCCACGCTCAGAAATGAATAATCCAGTTGATAGTTCATCTGTATTATCAAGTGTATCTAATGGATGCCAGATTCCTAATGCCAACTCATAGCGATGTAAGCATTGTAAGGTATCCGCAGTGAATGCATATCTATAAAAATTACCATCCTGACCGAAAATAATATCTTTACCTATTTGATGCCAACTATCACCATTGTCTGTCGAGACATGATTAATTCTGTCTAAATCATAAAGGTTTATTTGGTCGCCATAACCAACCTTAATAGTTCCCTGAACTGGTAATGTTTCCCAAGTTGTTCCTGCATCAATACTTCTGTAGATAGTAGTACCAATTTTGGCAAAAAGAGTAGGGGCATTTCTTAAAGAAACAATAGAGGAAGTATGTTTTTCACCGTTTATGGTAAATGAATTAAAATTTTCTCCTTGATCTGTTGATTGGTAGAAAGTATTCTTTTTATATAATTGTTCTGTTTTTAGATAAATATTTCCCGCAAAGTCATCAAATATATTCGATACTCTTTCTGACTGAAGATTAGAATAAATAGGCGTATAGGATTGAATATTAGAACTGAGCATGAAGAAGTTTGTATTAAAATTGGCAGCCGTTATCAAGAAGTACTCATTTCTTTGTTCACTGAAATCTATTTGTGGATAAAAGGAAGAACCATTACCTCTATACCCAAATTCCACTTCCGGAATTGAATTTGAATTTGATGTCCAGGTCTGCCCAAAATTATCGCTAGTGTAGATTGAATTCTCTTTGTCAAGGATCATTAATTTGCCAGATGGTGCAGAATTGAAATGGCTAATTTCCAAAGTATTAATTGGCAGCTTGTCAAATGGTAACCATGTTAATCCTTCATCTTCAGATAAGAAATATTCTTTAACTCTTATTGTAATTAATTTTCCTGTTGAATGTTGAAATGTAGGTAGGTTTTCAACTTCAATCAATCCACTACCATCAAATTTGTCACACCTATAGTTGATGCCCGAATGGACATAATATAAATAATCGTTATTACTGAAAACTCTAACACCACCTAAATTTTGACGATCGGGTTGTTGCCAATAAGAAACGATAAGATTCCAACTATTGCCTCCTAAGGAAAAGACATAAATTTCTGATCGATTATTTAAACAGTAAGTATTACCTGCTTTATCTGAAAAAAGATGACTTACAGCTCCTCTTGAAGGGCTATCGAAAATAGGAAGTGTATCAACACTCAAATCTTCCAAATTGTACTTAAGGTGAAAGGCTCCAAAGTCGTCGTAAAAATTAGGCCCTTCATTAGTTGTTTTAAGTTGTCCCCAATCGGGTGTGGACCACGTGGTGCCACCGTCCTCAGAGTAGTTCTCAATACTCGTAAAAATGTGTCCAGAACTGTTCAGATGAAATTCATCAGTTTGGGAATATTGTGGCACATTCAAAGTGTCAAATTCAATGTTTTGTCCCAAAGCTACTGTGGCCAGAAATAGCAAAATGTTTAAAAAGTACCACTTTTTCATAGGTCTTAATTTGAGTGAGCGGGAGGTACTTGTTATTGATACTTCAAATTTCGTTCTCTTTATGGTTGGTTCAAAAAACAGTTTTAGGTATTTGTATTGAGGTTATTAGTTGAAAAAGCAATTTTTATAAATAAAATTCGATAAATTGTATCACGTATTCTGATAAATAATCATCTAATGAAAGGACGTCTTTGGCATGTTTTTACAAAAATTGATTGGCGAGACCTTCGCGAATTGGAAAAATGCGTCCGTTCTCCGTGGTATAATCAGCGGGAATATGTAGCTAAGTTATTCGACTATTTGCGAGAATGTAGAGAAGAGTTGAAAATCGAACCGACCAAAGAAGGCGCCTTTCGGCAAATTTTTCCTAACGAGCCTACTTATCGAGATGAGCGAATGCGCAATGCAATGAGCCTTTTACTCAAAGTGATTGAGCGCTATTTAAAACTCAAAACTTTGGAGTCGGATGAAGCGGCCGGTCAACTTGCTTTGGCGGAAGCCTATCGGAAATTACAACTCCCCAAACACTATGATCAAACGCTTCGTACTGCCGAACAAATTTTAGAAAAAGAAGCCATTCGCGATGCCGATTTTTATTCGAATGCTTATGATCTAGAATTTGAAAAATATCAAGCGCTTTCGGTAAGAAGGCAATTGAAGGAAGTAAACCTACAAGCGGTATCTGATAAGTTGGATATTGCTTACCTCTCTCAAAAATTGCGACAAACTTGTTTTTCGATTGCCCATCGGCGGGTCTATTCTTCAGCGAATTATGATTTGGGATTACTACCTCCTTTATTGGAAATTACCAGTCAGGAAAAGTATCAATCTGTTCCTGCGATTTCACTTTATTATCATGGCTATTTTGCTTTGACGCAGCCGAATGAAGAGTTTCATTTTAAAAAATTTAAAGAAGAACTCTTTGCTTTTGGAAATGAATTTCCAACCAACGAGTTAAGAGATTTGTATTTGTTGGCCACAAATTATTGCATCAAAAGAATGAATGAAGATGCGCCTCAATTTGCAGCGGAAGCATTGGATTTATACAAAGAAGCATTGCGGCAAGAAGTGTTATTGTCAGATGGTGTGTTGTCTCATATCACGTTCAGCAACATCGTCACCATGAGTTTGGTAACCGAGGAATATGCGTTTGCAGAAGCCTTTATTAAAAAGAATAAAAAACTTCTTGCCATCAAACATCGAAATCCGATTAGTGGCTACAATCTTGCTCGTTTGAAATATCAACGTAGTCAATTTGAAGAAGCGTTGCCGCTTTTGCAGGCGGAAGTTTATAAAGATTTATTGCTCAATCTTTCAGCCAAGACGCTTACTTCAAAAATCTTTTTTGAGTCAAATGAACACGATGTTTTGCTTTCTCATTTGGATGCGATGAGTCAATTTATTCGACGCAAAAAAGTGATGGGTTATCATCAGGAGAACTTCCAAAATTTCATTTCGTTTTTGAAACGAATTATTGAAATTCCTGATTTTGAAAAGGAAAATCGCCAAATTTTGAAAAAAGAAATTGAGGAAGTCAAAGCGGTAGCGGAACGGCGTTGGTTGTTGGAACAGGTGTGAAAAAAAAACAGCCCATGAATAAACATGAGCTGTTTTGTAATGAACAATCGGGTACATATTTACTGAATAATTATTTTTCCAATTGCAATAATGGAATCGTCATTAGAGATTTTATAGAAATAGATTCCTGGTGATAAATTACCTCTTTCAAAAACTAAAACAGAGGCATCAAACTTTTGCAAATGAACTTGTTGCCCTGAAATATTGGTTAACTTAAATGTCTTGGTTCCAATTTGCCCATTCAATAATTCGAAGCGAGTTGCATGTTTAAATGGATTTGGATACACCTTGATAGCATGCTTGTAAATTTCTGTCGCACTTGAAATCAAATCAAATCCATCACAGTCATCGTCGATTCCATTATTAGGAATCTCAACAGCATCAGGATTTACATTTGGATTTGTATCATCGCAATCTTCGTCAGAGTTGAAGCCATCATTGTCATAGTCAATGACTAAAGCGTTACCATCGCAATCTTCATCTACTGAATTATTCGGGATTTCGATTGCGTCAGGATTTATTGCCGCGTTCGTATCATCACAATCTTCATCGGAGTTGAATCCGTCATTGTCATCGTCAATGATTAAAGCATTGCCATCGCAATCTTCATCTACTGAATTATTCGGGATTTCGATTGCGTCAGGATTGATAGCTGCGTTTGTATCATCACAATCTTCATCGGAGTTGAACCCGTCATTGTCATCGTCAATGATTAAAGCATTGCCATTGCAATCTTCATCTACTGAATTATTCGGGATTTCGATTGCGTCAGGATTGACGTTGGCGTTTGCATCATCACAATCTTCGTCGGAGTTGAACCCATCCATGTCGTCATCAATAACGAGTAATTCGCCATCACAATTTTCATCAATATTGTTATTGGGAATTTCTGTG
>CALHBQ010000383.1 GCA_937930815.1 uncultured Saprospiraceae bacterium
TTTGACTTCAGAAATTGAAGTGGAGTCCCCCATATCAATAACAGCTTCGAAATCTTTGCCTGAGAAACCGAGCCATTCTTTATCACCATATCTTTCATTGCTACCTAAGATGCCATTGGCGATAGAAGCGTTTCCAGCAGCAGAATATTGAGGAGCAGGTTTGTTTTTTAAACCGATTGACTTTCCAGCAGCCTTATGCCAGGTGATGTTAGAGAAAAAGTCCCTTCCTTTTGGTACGCCATCGACGAATTGTTGGGCCCAAACTTTATCTAATTCAGAAACATTAATAGGTTCAGTGTAGGTTTCAAATGGGCCTTTCCCTTTTGGTTTACCGAGTGAGTATTTGATTTCTGAATCTCGAATATTTGAATTTAGATGAAGCATCAAAAGGCCATTTTCGATTTTAAAATCACCTTTGATATCATAGACGTTTTGAGAAAAATTGACGCCATAATGCTCCAATCTTTTAAGATGCGTTTCCAATCTTTTTACAAAATCGGGGAATGATTTATTTTTAGAATTGGTCCAATTGACCTCTGCCATCGCGCAAGCGCGAGGGTAGGTCATATAGTCAAGCTGATCTCGATTTGGAATGTATTCTGTCCATAAATTTCCCTGCGCACCGAGGATGCGTTTTCGTTGTTTTTTGGAAAGTCCTTTTGGAATTGGATCGTAATCGTACACTTTTTCCAAAGGCAAAAAACCGCCAATTGCCAATGGTTCTTTTTCATGTTGAGATTGATAATAATCGAAATAACAATGAGAAGTTGGCGTCATAATCACATCGTGCCCTGCCTTGGCTGCTTTGATGCCACCCTCGGTTCTACGCCATGACATGACGGTGGCGTTGGGCGCCAAACCACCTTCCAAAATTTCATCCCAACCGATGATTTTTTTACCTTTTGAATTGATGAATTTTTCGATTCTTTTGATGAAATAGCTTTGTACTGCATGTTCATCTTTTAGCTCTTTTTCGACCATTAAATCTTGGACGAATTCGCTTTCTTTCCATTGTGTTTTTGGACATTCATCTCCTCCGATATGGATGTATTCTCCTGGGAATAAATCCATTACCTCTGTCAACACATTTTCTAAAAATTGAAACGTTTCTTCGGTTGGACAATAGACGTTTTCGGAGATGCCCCACTTTGTAAGTGGTTGAAGGACAGTGTCTTGTAAGCATCCAAGCTCTGGGTAAGCTGCGATGGCTGCCTGCGCATGACCTGGTAATTCTATTTCAGGAATGATGGTGATGTATCGCTCTGCGGCATATTTTACGACTTCTTTTATTTCTTTTTGGGTGTAAAAACCGCCATATTTTTTGCCATCAAATTTTTGTGGTTCGTCGTTGTAATGTCCGATTAATGTTTCGTTTCTAAAAGCTGCCACTTCGGTCAGTCGAGGATACTTTTTTATTTCAATTCGCCATCCTTGATCTTCTGTCAAATGCCAATGAAAACGATTGAATTTATGCATCGCCAATAGGTCGATATATCGTTTGACTGCATCAACTCCAAAGAAGTGACGGCAGACATCCAAGTGCATACCACGGTAAGAAAAACGAGGCGCATCAACTATATTTATTACTGGTAAATCGAAACTCAAATTATCATACGATTCCTTCAAATAGATTTCTGGAGGCATCATTTGTATTAAGGTTTGAACGCCATAAAATGCACCTGTTGGAGTCTTCGCAGCTATCTCGATGCGTGATGGATTGATGGTCACCCGATAGCCTTCCTCTTCTCGAATCAATGGGTCTTTCGAAAAAATAATTGCGTTTTGAACTTTTGCATCACTGCCAATATTGAGGTGACAACCTGCTGCTCGTTCAAATAGTTTATTGAGAAATGAAAGCGGTTGCTCCCATTCTTTATCTCCCTGCGGAACCAAAGTTGTTTCCAAATTTAAATGAAAAGCCCCTGAGCCCAATTCCAATAATTGAGGTTTAGGTAAAATACTTGCATTCCCACGATAGGATCTTTGCTCCTTTTTACAATTTGTAAAAAATAGTAGGAACGTAATTGCTAAAAGGGCCTGTGATAACTTCATATGTCGCGAATGTTTAGATGGGTAAAAGTAAGTTTTTCTAACTTTGGAATAGAATGGAAATAAAGGATAAGAAATATATAAAATTTTTGAGTGGAAACTATCCCCCTTTGGAGGGGGTGCCCGCAGGGCGGGGGAGGAATTTTCTACCCCAAATACTTTGTCCACCCTCTTTATCCCCCTCCAAAGGGGGACAGTTTCTACTCATGACATTTTTGCTGTTTTTATTCTTTTTATCTCCGCTCTCTGCTCAGATTAATTTGAAAATCAATCCACTCGATACGACTCCTACCTTTTTCAAAAAATACAATTTAGTAAAAGAATACCCCGATTCACTTACCGCGCGAACGGCTTGTCATGAACTTATTTTAAACTTAAAAAAGGAAAACTACTTAACGGCCTCATTGGATGGATTTGAGATAATTGATAGCCAAGCAACTGCAAAAATTTACCTTGGTGCTCAACTCAAATGGGCGTATTTAAAAACGAAAAACATCCCTTCCTCATTTTTGTCAAAAGAAGGTTTTCGAAAAGGGAATTTTGAAGATAGACCTTTTAATCTATTGAAAATCAATGAGTTAAAAGACGGATTGTTGGAGCAGTTTGAAAATAACGGATATCCATTTGCTCAGGTTTTGATGGATAGTGTGGTGGTGAATGGGGGAGCGGTTACAGCAGTTTTAAAAGCAGAAACAGGGCCATTAATCTATTTTGAAAAGCTGAAGGATTTTGGAGAAGTGGAAATTTCTCAGCGATATTTAGAAAACTATTTGGGAATTGAAGAGAACCAACCATTCAATAGATCTAAGGTTTTGAAAATTCAGAATCGAATCAAGGAACTGCCTTTTTTGACAGAAGAAAAGCCCTTGAAGATTGATTTTTTATTTAATCGAGCAGAAGTGAAATTGGCTTTAAAACCCAAAAAAGCGAGTCGGTTTGATTTCGTGATTGGAGTTTTGCCCAATAATCAGGAATTGAATCGGTTGTTGATTACAGGTCATTTTGTGGGTGAATTTCAGAATCAATTTGGAAAAGGAGAGCGGTTGTTTGTAGAGTTGGAACAATTGCGTCCGCAGTCCCCGCAGATGGAAATGGAATTTCAATATCCATATTTTTTAGACTCTCCTTTTGGGGTAGATATGAAATTTCATTTGTACAAAAGAGATACGACGTTTTTGGATGTTAATTTTGAATTAGGAGCAAGTTATTTGCTTGAAGGTGGCAATTATTTGAAAGTATTTTTCAATCAATATAGTTCTCGATTGCTTTCTGTCAATGAAGCTAATTTGCTGCAAACGAGGCAGTTACCTGCACAGTTGGATGTGAGTCGATCCAACTTAGGAGTAGAGTGGCTTTGGCAAAAATTAGATTATCGTTTTAATCCACGAAAAGGATGGGAGACGAAAATCTCAACTGCTGGCGGATTGAAAACGATTAGAGAAAATTCGTTGATTTTAGGCTTGTCAGATTTCAATTTTGAATTTGAAAGTTTATATGATTCGCTTCAATTGAATTCGTTTCAGGGGCAGGTTAATTTGGAACTTGCTCGTTATTTCCCAACAACTTCTAATCAAACTTTGAAGCTAGGCTTGAAAAGCTTTTATACACTTTCAGCAAATCCAATTCTTAAAAACGAGCAACAACGAATTGGTGGCAATCAACTGCTCAGAGGATTTGATGAAGAGTCGATTTTTGCCACAAACATGGCCGTTGCAACTGCTGAATATCGTTTGCTCACTGGTCAAAATTCTTACCTCTTTTCCTTTTTAGATTTGGCTTGGGTGGAAGACAAAACTACACAAACAAATATCACAGATACACCGCTTGGTTTTGGTGCAGGAATCACTTTTGATACTTCAGTTGGAATATTTGGAATGAGCTATGCACTCGGTCGGCAGCTTGGGAATTCCATTGATTTTAGGGCTGGGAAGATTCATTTTGGGTATTTGAGCCTTTTCTAAAGTAGCACAGGCATCCCTGCCTGTGAAAATCTAAGGCATTTCACTCAATCATTGGTCACAGGCAGGAATGCGGGTGCTACTATCAAATGTTAAGAAATTAATTCACCTCCAAAAAGTGTTAAAATTCACCTCATTTCATTATGTTAAAATTCATTTAGGAGACCAAAACGGAAGTTATTAGATTAAAATTTTAACATATACTGTTTTTGCCAATTAAACTAAACGTAAAGTCCTAAATCATTGATAACCAATCAATTATAATCCATAGCTTTGTAGTGTTCATTTCTTATTATTGTTCATCAGGCCTGAGAATTTTACTAAAGTATGAATAAGCTGTTTGAGTTAAATGCTTTAATTAAGAAGAAACCGGCAATGGTATTTTATTAAGGTTTTAATTTAAAGGATATGCCGGCTCATTCTGAAAGTTGATTCCTTTTCGAAACACTAAAACCCTATTCTTTTCTTTTTAGAGTGCTAATTCGGACAGCTTTTAAAACTAACTTTCAAAAATTAAAACTACCTATTTATGAAAAATCTAATTGTATTATTCGTTCTAATTTTATCGACAAATTTGGCCTTTGGGCAATTCATTGATTACGATTTAAGTAAACAAAAACTTGGTGATTATGAGTTTGAAGGATTGGACTTTTCGTTTTCGCTTAGAGGCGGCGGTTTTCAGGGAAAGCAGAAATTTGAAAACTCCATAACAAAGTATGGTCAATCTACATTTGTACCTAATGCAGATGTTGGCTATACAAAAATCGTAAATAATCGAAAGGCGCAAACGAACCTCAATACTCAGCTAAAATTAAGTGGCGAATATTCAAAACGTAACTTATTTTCAAATAAGGTTACTAACAATACTTCAAATATTGAAATTCAAAATGACTATAGGAAAAGATTTTATAAGGACAACAAGATATTCTTTGGAATTGGAAACGATTTAACCATAGCTTACCAAAAAGAAAGTATCGACACCTTGAATGTTTTTAAAGATGATTTTAATAGTCATAATTTTGAAATAGGAGTACCCCTAAGTATTGGATATGGTCGTATCGAAAATGTAACAGAT
>CALHBQ010000384.1 GCA_937930815.1 uncultured Saprospiraceae bacterium
GCAAAACAGAAAATTAAAAATGAAAGTGAAGTCAAAAATTTCTTCATTGTTTATGTTTTATATGGTAATGAATTCGAAGTGATTAAGTCTTTTGAATAGACCTATTTTAACAAAAATAGCTACTGTTTATTATCTGATTAAATAGTTTAATATTCAGATTAACAAAACGATAACCTTGAGGAACAAATGAAAATTAAAACCCGCTTAATTGATAGCGAGCGAGTCAAAAGCAAGTAGGTGAATTGTAATAGTGGGCTTGAAATCTAAACCTATTGTTTTTATTTCTAAAATGAAGGACGTCTTTTACAATCTTTTTAAGATTCCAAACATTGCCATGGTGTGAAGTGGCCCTTGAGAAGTTCCTTCTTTATCTTTGGCTGCTAAAAGATGCATATCTGCCACCAATTCCCAAGAGGAATAACGATCTCCTCCAAAACCCCAAGAAATACCTACGGTTCCACCTGGAAGGAAAGTTGACTCTTGCTGATAATAGTTTCCAAAATAACTACTAAACCCGATATTTCCTTTAAAAGGATTTTGTCTATCAGAAGTGAAAACAAACTCAGGGGTAATGGAAATAAAACCACCACTGAAAACTGAACGTGATTTGTCTTCTTCTGCTGGCAACATGGTTTGCAAATACCCAAAAGTTGCTTTCAAATACCAACTGTCAAAATCGCCATTGTAACCAATAAATGGCATGATAGAAGCATTCGGAAATGGGTTGGAATCAACTCCTCCTACTCGAGCACCGAAGTAAACTTGTGCTTGACTTTGAGTGGAAAATGCTAATAGAAAAATAAAGGAGAAAAATATAGGTCTTATCAATTTATTCATTGTTCTTATTTTAAAGATTTGGGATTGTAGGTGTATAAAGTTCGCAAAGGTAAATTTAAACAGGCGCTGTTTTAAAATTTAATTGGTTAAATTCCTTTTAAAATCAAAGAAATATTGAAATTCGCACTCTATGAGTAGACAGATACGAATTGGAGTTATCATTTTGGCCGTTTTGGTAGTGACTTACATGGGTATGGACATGTGGCAATTGTATCAAGCCGAAGAGTTATGGGGTTACCGGCCCGTCATCCTTTTTATTGCTATTTGGAAAGCGATTCAACTTTCACTTACCCTTCGTTGGAAAGAAATGATGCCGCGTTGGCGATGGTTGACTATGTCCACAGTTTCTGGAATTTTGTTGGCGTTGTCATTTCCTCCTTTTTCGACCACCTGTTTGATATTTATTGCTTGGATCCCTTTGCTCTTAATTGAGCATGAAGTTTCTGGTACAAAAAATAGCGGTCGAAAAGTTATGTTTTTCGCCTACAACACATTTGTGATTTGGAATATACTCGCTACTTATTGGGTAGGAAATACGGCGTTTGTAGCAGGTGTTTTTGCGATGTTTTTGAATGCCTTTTTCATGTCGGTTCCATTTTGGGTTTTTCATAAAACGAAACAAATCACGCCTCGGCTTGGCTATACTGGTTTTGTCGTCTATTGGATTTCGTTTGAGTTGCTACATTTGACTTGGGAGATTTCATGGCCATGGATTACTTTGGGAAATGCCTTTTCTCAATTTCCTTCATGGGTGCAGTGGTACGAATATACAGGCGTATTTGGCGGAACACTTTGGGCGCTTTTAGCCAATTTGCTCATTTTCTTTTTGGTTAGAAATTTTTTAGAAAAGAAAGAAAAACCTGCCGTTTTAGAATTAGGAAAAGTGGCTGGATTGTTAATCATTCCCATAGCGATAGGATTGTTTATGTACTCCGCCCAAGAACAAAAAGGCCCCAAAGCAGAAGTCGTCATCATTCAACCAAATTTCGAGCCGCATCACGAAAAATTCACTATTCCAGACCGAACGCAGTTGAAGCGATTTGTCGCTTTGGCGGATACCGCCATTACGCCCAAAACAAAATATGTCCTCTTTCCAGAGACCAGTTTCGGTTTGGTTGAAATTTCAGATTTTGATAAAAATGGAGAGATTCGATTTCTAAAATCCTTTTTAGAAAAACATCCTCAGGTTACTTTAATAACGGGGGTTGATTCGTACAAACAATTCGCAGAAAGCGACCCCGATACGCGCCACACGCGAACGCTAAAACGGGGAAGCGGCACCATGCGTTATGAATTATACAACGGCGCCATTCAAATGCGAGCAGGGAATTATGAAGAGGAACATTATAAAAAATCAAGGTTCGTACCTGGTCCAGAGATTTTTCCATATAGAGACATTTTGTTTTTTGTAAAACCGGTAGTCGATTATTTGGGTGGTTCCGTGATGGGACTTGGTTCTCAACCTCAACGCTCTATTTTTGAAATGGATGGAATGAAAATCGCGCCTTCGATTTGTTATGAATCAATTTATGGTTCGTACAATACGGGTTACATCAAAAAAGGAGCGCAAGCCACTTTCATTATGACCAATGATGGTTGGTGGGATAATACGGCTGGTCATCAGCAACATTTACAGTTTGCGACTTTGCGTTCGATTGAGACGCGGCGTGATATTGCACGTTCTGCCAATACTGGGATTTCTGCTTTTATCAATCAGCGAGGAGATATTTTACAACCAACCAAATATGATGAGGCCGTTGCTATTCGAGGAGATATCCAACTGAATGATGAGATTACTTTTTATGTGATTTGGGGTGATATGATTGCGCGTCTTTCGCTTTTTACGACTTTGCTTTTGGTGGCTAATCTGTTTGTGAAGTGGCGGGTGAAGCGGTAGGATTGTATTAAACCATATAAGGCATTTAAGAACATATAAGAGTCTATGTTTAGTCGGCTTATATGTTCTTAAATGCCTTATATGGTTCAAAAATATTTTGAGTTCTTACTTCTCCAATAACCTAAAAGCAAAGTACTCCAACATCTCCTCCACCTCCTGATAATCATCTCCTTTTACAGTTACGTCTGTCAATTTAGGAAGATGTTGTGCGAAATAAATATGATTATTCGCCATTTCAAAAAGATTGCTGGCTAAGGCGTGAGGGTAGGGGAACTTCGGACATAGTTGTAAAACGGCCTGAGATATCTTCTCTACCATTTGTTTGTAATTGATAAAAAAGCCGTCTTTGTTTTCGTTGTCCACCTCTTTGGTGTGGTATGCTTTGGCGCCTTCTGCGATGACGACTCGGTGCAGAACACTCTCGTTTACGTACTCAATATGTGGGTTTTCTTTTGATGCGAAAACCAATGTTTCAATTATTTTCTTCAATCTTATTTTTGGGTCTTCGATATTCATGGTGTTGATGTCAATTAAATAACTCACCCATTCCCAATACCACGAAACCAAATATATAAGCAGATAATGCTTGTTTTCAAAATAACGATAAACGGAAGCCTCGGTCGATTCCATCGATTTTGATAGCTTTTTGAAGTTGAAAGCTTCAAAACCTATCTCATCCAATAGCAATATACTATGCTTGATCATTTTTTTACCAAGTGTAGTTTCCTGCGGATCTCTTAGGTAAAGCCTTTCGTTTAAAGTGATTTTAATGCCTATTGCCATTGGTAGTGAAATATTTTTTTACAAATCTAAGCAATCTTTTGAACAAGTTTGGATATCATTCGTTTGTGTGATTGTATTATTTATAATAGTATTGCTATTATTCATAAAAGTTTCTATATTTGCGCCATCAAAAAGCTATAGGAGCTTTTAATAAAATTATTTATTAACAAGTTTATATTTTTCAACAATTGTCAAACGTGTTGTCACGACTTGACCTTAAATTTTATTATCCAAATTTAAAAATCATCAAATTATGAGTCCAGTAGAGAAAGACGGTTTTATCAAGAATTTGAAGTACGACATGCCCGCGTCTTTAGTAGTTTTTTTGGTAGCAGTTCCATTATGTTTAGGAATTGCCTTGGCATCAGGTGCCCCATTGTTTTCTGGAATTATAGCAGGAATCATAGGCGGTATCGTAGTAGGTTCGTTGAGTGGCTCCCAATTGGGAGTAAGTGGCCCAGCGGCGGGTTTAGCAGTTATTGTATTGACTGCGATTCAGCAGTTAGGAGCATTTGAAATTTTCTTGATGGCAGTAGTCATCGGTGGTGTTTTTCAAATGTTGCTTGGTTTTGCGAAAGCAGGTATCATCGGTTATTATTTCCCTTCTTCCGTGATTAAAGGAATGCTTTCTGGTATCGGTATCATCATTATTTTAAAACAAATTCCACATGCCTTTGGCTATGATAAAGACTACGAAGGTAGTTTGTCTTTTGCGCAGCCAGATGGACACAACACTTTTTCAGAGTTGTTCTATATGTTCGAAGCAATCAGCCCAGGGGCTTTGCTTATCACGACACTTTCCTTACTTGTTTTGATTTTGTGGGAACAGCCATTTATGAAAAAAATCAAGTTGTTCCAGATTGTGCAAGGGCCGTTAGTAGTGGTTGCAGGAGGTATCTTTTTGAATCTAATTTTCCAAAATATGCCAGCACTCGCTTTGAATGCAGAGCAAGTAGTTAAGTTGCCAGTTCCAGAAAGTATTGCTGGTTTCTTTGGGCAGTTTACTTTTCCTGATTTTAGCTCGATAACCAATCCAGCTGTTTGGATTACTGGTGCGACGATTGCAGTCGTAGCAAGTTTGGAAACTTTGCTTTGCCTTGAAGCGACAGACAAGATGGATCCTTATAAAAGAGTTGCTCCAGCAAATCGTGAGTTGTTAGCGCAAGGCGCTGGAAATATTTTTTCTGGATTGGTTGGCGGTTTGCCAATTACACAAGTAATCGTAAGAAGTTCGACCAATATTCAGTCAGGTGGACGTACCAAAATGTCAGCTATTTTTCATGGTATTATCATGTTGGTATCTGCGATGGCGATTCCTTTTGTTTTGAATTTGATTCCATTGGCAAGTTTGGCAGCCATCCTATTTTTGGTAGGTTATAAGTTGGCAAAACCTGCTCTTTTTAAAGAAATGTATGCAATCGGTAGAGGACACTTTATTCCATTCATGGTAACGATTTTAGGAATTGTATTCACTGATTTGTTGGTCGGAATCGGTATGGGACTGGCAGTAGCTATCTTCTTTGTTCTTTACAATAATTACAAAAAGCCATTCATGTTCCGCTCTGATGGTCAACCTGACTCTAATGAGATAAAATTAGAATTGGCAGAAGATGTAACTTTCATAAATAAGGCAAGCATTCTACGGACTTTGACTTCTTTGCCAGAAGGTTCTAAAGTCATAATCGATGCTTCCAAATCTATCAATATAGATCCTGATGTAATTGAGATTATTGAAGATTTTAAAATAAATGCCAAATACAAAGGAATCGCACTGGAGGTAATTGATTTACATTCTGTAAAAGTTCCAGACCAAACCAAAGAAATAGAAAATGCTTTGGCTAACAGTATTCT
>CALHBQ010000385.1 GCA_937930815.1 uncultured Saprospiraceae bacterium
GTAAATCCACTTCCTAAAATTTCGACTCAAGATCAACCTGTAATTTGTCAAGGCGAAATATTTGACCTTTCTACTTTGCAGATTAGTGATCAAAATAATACAGTAGGGGTTGCATTGACCTACCACTCTGGTTTTCCAGTCAATAGTTCCAATTTGATTTCAAATTTGGTGAGCCCAAATTCTACACAGGATTACTATATTCGAAAAATAGCGAATGGAGGATGTGAAGACACGACGATGGTAACGATTACTGTATTGTCCTCTCCGACTGCCAATATTATCCCAGATCGAGATACTTTTAAAACTTGTAAAGGAACTCCTGTCTTCTTGACGGGTTATGGCACTGGTGGAGTACCTAACTACAGCCAATTATGGAGTACTTTCGAAACCACCAATTCCATAAGTGTAAATTCTGGTTCAGTCAATGGCGAAACTAATTTGATTACCTACACTGTCACTGGTCAAAACCAATGCACAGATACAGATTCGATAATTGTATTGACGAAAAGTAGTGTCGATACAGTAGAAATTCTAAACATCAATCCCGTTTCTTTTTGTTTTGGAAACAACGGTTCAATTACTTTAAATCCACGAGATGGTGTGCCCAATTTCGGCTACGAATGGTTTGGCCCTCTTTCGTCCAATGGTCCTACTTACACAAGTGGTGCTTATACTATTTCAAATTTAATTCAAGGAAGTTATTCTATAACGGTAACGGACAATTCACCTGAGGCCTGTGATTTTGTTTTAAATAATGTAGTCGTTGACGGTCCTTCTGCAACAGTTTTATTAGATAGCATCAGACCCGTCAGTTGCAATGGTGCCAGTGATGGCGGAGTTTTTCTTTCCGTTACCGGAAACAATCCAACTATTGCATGGAGTGGCGGTATTTCAAGTACAAGTGAGGATGTCACTGGATTGGCAGCTGGGACTTATAGTGTCACTGTTACCGATAGTGGATGCCAAACAATTTTGTCAGATATTAAAGTACTACAACCAGATCCAGTCACAGCACTTTCCAACCCAAAGGATGTCGATTGTTTTGGTGGAAATGACGGAAAAATAGAATTAAGTGTTTTTGGAGGTGTACCTAATTATTCTTTTGTTTGGAATAATGCCCCATCTGTCCAAAACCCATCTGGTTTATCAGCCGGTGATTATTATTATACCATAACAGATTCGCAAGGATGTACTTTCGAATCTGATACGATTTCGATTTCGGAACCAACGAATTTATCCGTTTTAGTAATTCAAAAGTTAAATCCTTTATGCTTTGGTGAGGCAACTGGTTCGATAGAAACCTCAGCAACTGGAGGAACACCTCCATATCAATATTTTTGGAGTGATGGTGGAGTAGGAGCAACGCGTAGCGGCTTGGCTGCTGGGTCATTTGATGTAACCGTAATGGATGCCAATAATTGTGAGAATTCTCAATTGGCTATTACAATTGATAATCCGCCATTATTGACTGTTGATACAGTTCAAATTACGAATGCTTCATGTTTTGGTATTGCTGATGGAGCAATTGATATGATTGCTACTGGTGGCACTGGCACGATCGGATACATTTGGAGTACGGGTGATGGAACGCAAGATCTTGCTTTTCTTGCAGGTGGTGATTATGTGCTCACCGTCATTGATGGTAATAGTTGCAAAGCAATTTCTGATACCATTACCATCAATGCACCTAATAATTTAAATGTAACTTTTGATACCATAAGTCCATTTTGTGTAGGTACTTCTGATGGAGGAATTGATTTAGAAGTTATATCTGGAGGAATCAGCCCCTACACTTTTTTATGGAGCGATTCTACGACCAACGAAGATTTGACAAATGTACCTGTCGGGTTTTATGATGTAACAATTACCCATGCCAATGGCTGTATTTCAACTTTTTCAAAAATAAAAGTTGATGCGCCACAAATGATAGAAGGAGGATATGTTGAGTCCCTTTCGCCTATTTGCTTTGGAGACTCTACAGGTCGAATTTTCTCAAATATACTCGGAGGAACAAGGCCTTATAATTACAATTGGAGTAACGGGTTGTCAAGCCAAAATTTGCAAAATCTTCCAAGTGGATTTTATGAATTGACAGTAACCGATGTTAATAATTGTCAGCTGCAAATAGACTCAATTGAGATTATAGAAAATGATAGTTTGATGGTTCAGATTTTGGCCGTAGATCAGGTTCTTTGTCATAATGATTCTACGGGCGGTATTACTGTTCAAGCGTTTGGAGGTAATCCAAATTATACTTATTCATGGAATGGTGGATCTTTTTTTGGTGCAAATATTTTTGGGTTAACCCCCGGTGATTATGATTTAATACTCACAGATTCAGCGAATTGTATATTGGAATATCCTTCAATTGTTATTAATAATCCGCCAGAAATTGACGTGACTTATCAAGTCAGTCTTGATCCAGATTGTACAGGTGGACTCAATAGAGATACTATAAAATTGACGGCAACAGGTGGAATAGGGAATCTTCAATTTATGTGGAGTGACAGTACGACGGGTGCTAATTTAATGAATATTCCAGCAGGCGAATATGAAGTGACCGTGACAGACGATAATGATTGTGAAGTGGTGGTTGATGAAATTAAAGTACCGACAATCGCTTCCAGTTTTTACTTTAATAATTTTTCAAAAGATGACGTTTCTTGTTTCGGAAATGAAGATGGTAATATCTGCATTTCTTTTAGCGGAGGGATGTCACCTTTTCAATATTCTTGGAGTGATGGCGCTGGTGCTACAGGAGGAGGAGGTCTAACAAATGATAGCACAGTTTGCCTTGCAAACGAAGAAGAAGGCATTTACATACTTACAGTTGTGGACTCAAGAGGATGTGAAATCAATTCAGTACCAATTGAAATTTTAGAACCAAATCCAATTATTGGTGAAATAACCAATGTAGAACATGTTCGATGTGCAAATGGTAGTGGGGGTGTAATCACAACTATGGTTTCTGGAGGAAACCCACCATATGATTTTGCTTGGATCGATACTCAAACTGGCGATTCCATTATTTTTACTCAAAGTGCCAACAGTTTTCCTGCGGGAGATTATGTTTTAAGAGTAACCGATAATATCGGTTGTAGTTGGGAGCTTCCAGAGCCAGTGAGAATATTTGAGCCAGATTCAATTTATATTGACTCTATCGAAATTAATCACGTAAAATGTTTTGAAGATTCTACGGGAAGTGTGGCGTTTAATATTTTTGGAGGAACGCAGCCGGTCAATGCATTTTGGGGGAATGGAATAGACCCAACCCAATTATCAGTTGGCACTTATGATGTGACTATTTCTGATGGAAATGGTTGTGTTCTACCTCAAACATTTACAATAAATGGGCCTACATCAGGAATGACCTTTGACACGGTGCTTTCCAAAAATCCTACTTGCCATGATGAATCGACAGGTGAAATTTCTTTTTCAGTAACAGGTGGAGTTTTAAATTATCAATATTTTATTAATGGGGTATTTACGAATAATCCAGTCGCCATAGATCTGGCTGCTGGAGTCCATGATATTATGGTTATGGATGCTAATCAATGTTCTATCACGACTTCGGTAACGTTGAATAATCCTCCAGAATTAGAAATCAGTATTTATGAAAAACCCGTCTCAATGCATATTGGAGATGATGGAGAATTGACAGCGAATGTTACTGGAGGGGTAGGAACTTACCAATATCTATGGAGTAATGATAGTACAACTCAAACGATTACTGGTTTGACTGCTGGTCCGTACTTCGTGACCGTAACAGATGCTGTTGGATGTCAAAAAGAAGCGTTCGTAGATTTAGATTTTACAAATAGTGTAAATGAGTTAGAAATTGATGGAGCGGTAACTTTGGCTCCAAATCCTACAGATGGTTTATTGAGGATAGATTTTGAATTGAACTCATTTGAAAATTTCCAATATTTTATAATCAATCAAGAGGGTAAACTGATTCAAAAAAGTGAAGTAGATGTTCCATTTAGGACAAGTTTGGAAGTTGATTTGGCAGCATATCCTTCAGGAACCTATTACTTTGTGCTTCAAAAAGATAATGCTTGGAAATCTTGGAATATCACTAAAATTTAGCACCAACATTAAGTTTGGAATTGGACTATTATGTACACTTTTTTCTGCTAATATTCTTATGGCACAAGGCCCATTTGATGGTTGGATGAAAGGCAAAAATAAAACGGATTTTGCCCTTTCATTTAATAGTGAATCCTACGATACTTATGCCTTTGGAAAAGACAGGAGGGCAGAGAAAAATACCATTCAATCAGCTAGCCTTTTTTTAGAACATGGCTTCTCTGATTCACTCGATTTGGTGGTCACAATTCCTTACTTACGAACACCAAGCTGTGAGAATTGCGATGTGTACAATCAAGGAATTCAGGATGCAATCGTTGCAATTAAATATCGCTTTTTTAAAACAAAAAAAGAGAACGGAACTTTGAAATCTTTTACGGCGATTGGCTTGAGTTTTCCAGCTTCAAATTACAGTGATTCACTTGCCAGACCTATCGGTGCTCGCAACACTTCTTTCCTCGGCAGATACTTCGTTCAAAAAGACTTTAACAACGGTTTATTTTTACAATTTCAAACTGGAGTGGATGTCAGATTTATTCCTTCTCCACTTACTTCTGTGCCTGTTGTGACAAAATTTGGCTTTGCTGGAAATAAAATTTTTCTTGAAGGCTGGGCGGAATATTTCTACACTTTTAGTGGCGGTACAGATACTCAAATCTCAGGAGGATCTGGTTCCATTTGGCTCAAGATGGGAGCGACGGTTTATTATCCAATCCAACCAAATTTTGGTGTTTATGTCAAAGCTGCCTTTATTCCTGATGGCCAAAACATTGGACTATCCAATACTTTTGGTTTTGGAGCTGCTTACCGTTTGAAATGGAAGTAAAGTCTTGATTGACAAATACCAATATATAGGTATTTTATGTCATGTTATGTGTTATTGTGATGACAATCTTTAAATATCTACGTCAAAAAAAGCGATTTTACACCACGAGCACATTGCATTAAAATGTAATTTGTTTACCAAGTTCGGACCCTCCCATTTTTTTTTAGAAATTCAATTGTTAAAGTTGTAACTGTTGAAAAAGTGTTTACTTTTGTGGGCACTTCAGAACGACCTTTATGCTGGTCTTACATCACACACTTAATACAAAAACTGCTCTTAGACTAATACCAAACCCGCACATTAACTACTTACCAGCATAATACTTAACTAAGTTACAATTTAGAGAGAACCACTTAAGGAATCAATTTAATATTGATCATGAATTTGTCATGATTAGATTGTAATTCCTATGAATCAAACCAAGTTTGAAAGGCCTGTCTTATGCCTTGCCTTCAATCAAGAATATGCCTCCACACACTATAACACGTGCAGGCAGTTTTAAATCTATTTTTTTACCAAAACATTTTATTTTATGTTTAAATCTGCTTTACAAATCCAAAGAAAAGGCTTAGTAGCCTTTTGTCTCTTTGCCTTAGCTGGTTTGCTATCATTTAGCACCTCGGCTAATGCTCAAAGTTGTAATGCTACCGTTTCCGTAAGCGGTAGTACGATTACCGTTGACCACATTGGTGGTAGTCACAGCGAAGTTAATTTTTTGAACAGCCAGTGGTCAAGTGTAAAAACTTGTAGCTCATGGGGTTCTAATCCATGTGGTAGTAGCACAAGCTATACTGCTCCTGCTGGTGGAACTTATTATGTTTTAATTAAAACTTATACTTCGGGTTGGAGTGTAATTTGTAATGAAACAGAAACTGTAAATGTTGGTGGAACACCTCCACCTCCTCCAGGTGTTTGTAGCGTGTCTGCAACAGTGTCGAACATCCAATGTAATGACAGAGGAACTGCTTCAGGAAGTGATGATACTTATTCCTTCCGTGTAACGGCTACTATTTCTAATGGTGGTGCATGGGGTTACGATGTAGTTGGGACAAACAGAAATATGATTGGAAGCGGTTCAAGTACTACTGTCGGCGGAGGTTTGATTAGTGGTGGTACAAAAACTTATAAGATTATTGACCACGATGATCCAAATTGTTTTACAAATGTTACAGTAACACCTCCTGCTCCTTGTTCTTCTGGTGGCACAACTTACGATTGTCCTGCTTTAGGTAAAAATATTGGAGATTCATGTAATGATGGAAATTCAAATACAACCAACGACAAAGTACAATCTGATTGTACTTGTGCAGGGACACCTGTTGGTGGAGGTACTTGTAATGCTACCATTTCAGCAAGTGGAAACAAAGTAACTGTTTCAGGTGTAACTGGAACTTACCAACAAGTAATTGTAACGGATGCTGCATGGAATACAGTATTTTCTTGTGATTCATGGGGAGGAACAGCTTGTGGAAGTACACCAATGTACACTGCATCTACATCAGGAAGTTACAATGTGACAGTAAAATCATATAGCTCAAGTTGGAGTACAATTTGTAATTTGTTCCAAACAGTAACTCTTTCAGGCGGAAGTACTGGAGGTTGTAATAATGTTTCGAATGGA
>CALHBQ010000386.1 GCA_937930815.1 uncultured Saprospiraceae bacterium
TTTTCTGCTTGTAGAAAAGAGCCACTTGAAGTGAAAGAAGGAGATCAATTAGAGTTTTCTTCTGAAGAACAATCTGTGTTGGGTAAAAAAATAACAGATAAAATTTATTCTAATCCGACAACCTATCCAATACTTAGTAAGAACGAATATTCGGAGGCATATAAATATCTTCAAGATTCAATTTTGAATGTAGCTGTTAATACAGGCTTAGTTTCAAGAAGACAAGATTTTAATTGGAAGGTCAGTATTGTCAATAATGATGATGATAGAAACGCATTCATCGTCCCAGGTGGAGAACTTTTTATCTATACAGGTTTGTTGAAATTCTTAAATAACAATGCAGAACTAATGGGAGTTGTTGCTCACGAAATAGCTTATGCTGATAGTGAGTTGGTCATAGAAAACCTAATTGATCAATTTGAAGGATCAACATTAAGAGATATCGTTGAAGGAAAAGATGATGGGGAATTATGTGACATTGCTGAATATTTTCAAACCATAAGATACGATAAAGATGCGGTGATTCATGCAGATACTTTTGCGGTTAATTTGCTTTGCCCCTTCAATTACGATCCTGCTGGTTTGAAAGACTTGATAGTAAGAGCAGATTCAATAACAACAGGTGATTTTAAGTGGTTAACGGCAAAAATACATGGCGTTCCTAATAGAGTTAAATTGATTGAGGATATGCTTCAAAAACATGATTGTACCAGTGGTTCAAATGTTCAGTTGAAATCTCGATATGATAGATTTAAAGGTGAATATCTTCCGTAGTTTAATAATGAGGTCTTAAGTTTTGGGTAAAAAAATAGTGGATGAAATCTTGTTTCATCCACTATTTTTTTGCAGTACTTGTAAGGAGTACTTACACTTCCACTTTAATCTTTTCGTGCGCATAAATAGCAGCACCAATAATACCCGCATCATTTTTAAGGATAGCAGGAATAACCTTGGTGTCTAATTTAAGATACTGTTCAAATTCTTTAAATTTTTTGCCGCCACCACCGCCAAGAATAACAAGATCTGGATTTAGTACTCTTTCGATATGAAGCAAATATTCGTTCCAAGATTTACCCCATTTTTTATAAGACAGGTTTTCTCTTTTTCTAAGGGCGTTTGAAATTGATTTTTCAGCAATTTCTTTTTTGAAAAATAGATGTCCGAATTCTGTGTTTGGGCTCAGTTGCCCATCTAAAAATAAAGCGGAACCAATTCCTGTGCCGATGGTAAGAAATAAAACGACTCCGTTTTCTCCTTTACCTGCACCAAAATTAATTGCAGCAATTCCAGCTGCATCCGCATCATTCGTTGCCTTTAAAGGAAGATTGATCGCTTTTGAAAGTACTTTTTCGACATTAGTGTGAAGCCAATCTTTATGAATGTTGGCAGCGCTGAAGGCTACACCTTTTTTCATAATTGCTGGAAACCCAACGCCTACTTTTCCTTTCCAATCAAAATGCTGAATGATTTTTTTTACCGTTTGGCAAACTGCTTTGGGCGTTGAAGGTTGAGGAGTATCTAAGCGGAATCGTTCAGTCAAAAACTTTCCTTCTTCAATGTCAACAATCGCTGCTTTGCAACCTGTACCTCCAATATCAATTCCCAATACTCTATTTTCAGAACCCTTTCTTTGTTTTACCAAAATTTAGTTATTTTTCTTTAAACGAATTTTCATACTTACATCATCAACTGGACGATCGCGACCATCTTTTTGCACTTTCGCAATTTTATCAATTACGTCCAAGCCTTTTATCACTCTACCAAAAACAGTATAGCCTTGATCCAAGAAAGGAACTCCTCCCAATTGCTTATAAGCTTCTCGCTGCGCAGGCGCATATCTAAAACCTTTTTTGTTTTCTTCCATTGATAGTTGTTCACCTGAGACAGGTTGACCATGAACAATATAGAACTGAGAACCAGAAGATTCTTTCTTTGGATTATTGGTTCGAGCAGCGGCTAAAGCACCTTTGGTATGTACCAAAGTATCAACAAATTCTGCTGGAATCAAATAGCCTGGGCCACCCATTCCGAGTGCTGCACCTTTTTTTGCATTTTTAGAATTAGGATCACCTCCTTGAATCATAAATCCATCAATGACTCGGTGAAATAACAAGCCATCATAGAAACCATCTTCGACTAATTTTAAAAAATTGTCTTGGTGTTGAGGTGTTGAATCAAACAATTCAATTTCCATTTCTCCAAAATCAGTTTCGAGCACCACCAAACAAATCTCTTTTCCTTCTACCGTGATCTTCTTTTCTATTTTGGAAATTTTCTTTCCTTTTTTAGCATTCAAAACAACAGTATAAGTACCTGCTGAAGTATAGGTATGATTTGGCGATGCTTCTGTCGAAGAATTTCCATCACCAAATTGCCACTCATAGGTTTCCGCTTTTTTCGATTGATTTTCGAATTTAACGTTTGATGGTTTCTTTAAAGGTTGGTAGGTGAAATTGGCAATTGGTTTCGCACAACTGGCGAGTAAAAACACAATTCCAAAACCTAAAATGATATTACGCATGGTATAATTTTATTTTTTAATAAATTGAAACCGATGTGATTTTTTAAAGAATTCTAACTTTCATTCTCACATCTTCAACAGGACGATCGCTTCTATCCTTCATTACTTTGGCTATTTTATCAATAACATCTAAGCCTTCAACAACTTCACCATAAACTGTATATTCCATGTCAAGCATTGGAGATCCACCCAACTCTTTATACAATTTGCGCTGTTCCTCTCCATAGGTGATATTTTTTTGACGTTGAAAATTATCCAACTGTGCATCACTTTGTGGTTTGCCATGCACGATATAAAATTGACACCCAGAAGAACGTTTCTCTGGGTTTTGAGTTCGAGCAGCAGCTAAAGCACCTTTTATGTGAGGCGCACCAATTTCGGCAGGAACCGTATATCCAGGACCTCCACCTCCAAGTCTTTGACCAGCTGCCGCAGTTTTAGAATCGGGATCACCACCTTGAATCATAAATCCATCAATGACTCGGTGAAACAGCAAACTATCATAAAAACCTTCATTTGCCAATTTTATGAAATTGTCTCTATGTTGAGGCGTACTGTTGAATAATCGCAATTTCATATTGCCCAATTCGGTTTCTACTAAAGCGTAAG
>CALHBQ010000387.1 GCA_937930815.1 uncultured Saprospiraceae bacterium
TTCTCCAAATGAATATTATTTATCTGTATTCAATTTTGAAAGTGAATTAATTTTTACAACCAAAAAACATGTTTGTATTGGAATATTACCTGAGTTAGTAGTACATAATGATGGTAGTGTTTCCATTATTGGTGGCAATAATGAGAAGGAAGCTTGTATTATTAAAAAATTTAGTCCAATTGGTGATGAATTATGGTCTTCAATTATCCCTGCTATCGGCCTGTATAGCAATGTTGGATTAAGCGCTAATCAAAAATATGTCTGGGCCTTTAATAGTAAATTAAGGTACGATCCTAATCGAGCTGTAAACAGTTTTATTCAAGTTTTATCAGCTTCTAATGGTGAATTATTACTTGAGTTACATAATAAAGAAAACGTGGAAAAAATTATTTGGAAAGAAGATGAAGAAGTTATTTTTTATACAAATGAACTAATAGAATTCTTCCGTTTTTCCGATAATGAATTTGAAAAAATACAGAATAGAACTGAACATGTTAGATGGAAAAATGAAGGAACAAGAGGCATTTGGAATTTTCAAGATGATAATTTTATTGCCAGGGTTGGAAATGAAAAATATTTATGTTCATCAAAAGAGAAATCGCAAAATCTGAGAGAAATATTTAGCAAACTTGGTAAGCATAAAATTTATTGGGCTTACATAGATGCAAAAGGTTTTGCAAGGATAAAAACAGAAAAGTCGAATTTTGTATTTAAGTTAGAATGAAGTTATTCATTTAGATTAAGAAATCTTATCTAATTTACATGTGCTCCTCCGTTTACCAAAAAACCTAATTAATTATCTACTTTTGCCGCTCAATTCAAAACACATGTTTTCAAAAAGTAAGAAAGTAGGAATATTAGGAGGTGGTCAATTAGGTAAAATGGTGGCATTGGCTGCGGGCAATTGGCATTTCCCAATCAAGTTTTTGGATAAGACATCTGAGTTTCCAACGGCTCGATATGCAGCGGAATTTGTGGAAGGAGATTTCAAAAATTACGATGATGTTTACAATTTTGGGAAAGACTTGGATGTCATTAGTATCGAGATAGAGCATGTCAATGTGGATGCACTTCTGCAACTCAAAAAGGAAGGAAAAACGATCCATCCTGACCCAGAGAAATTGCTCATCATAAAAGATAAAGGAATTCAAAAGCAATTTTATAAAGACCATAATCTACCAACTTCTCCTTTTCAACTATTTGATAATGAGGAACTTATCATCGAATCAGTGATGGATGGGAAGTTGAAATTACCGTTCGTACAAAAGACAAGAGGAGAGGGATATGATGGAAAAGGAGTGGCCGTCATCAAATCAGAAGCGGACTTTTCAAAGATACTAAAAGGTCCAAGTTTAGTCGAAGAATTGGTCGATATTGAAAAAGAATTGGCAGTTGTCGTTGCCAAAAACGAAGATGGAGCAATCGCCTCTTATCCTACAGTTGAAATGGAATTTAATCCAATCGCAAACTTGGTTGAATTTCTTTTATGCCCTGCTCAAATCACTGAAGCACAAGAAAAGACTTGTGTAGATTTAGCACGTTCTGTAATTGAAAAAATGGACGTTTGCGGCTTGCTTGCTGTCGAACTTTTTCTAACCAAAAAAGGAGACATTATCATCAATGAAGTAGCGCCGCGACCTCATAATTCGGGACATCATACGATTGATAGTGCGTTTACTTCTCAGTTTGAGCAGCACATCAGAGCGATAATGAATCTTCCATTGGGTAGTACGGCCAATAAAATTCCAAGTGTCATGGTCAACCTTTTGGGGGCAGACGGATACACTGGAAATGCTTTTTACGAAGGTTTCGAAAAATGCCTCGCTGTTGAAGGCGTTAATTTGCACCTTTACGGAAAAGAAATCACGAAACCGTTTAGAAAAATGGGTCATGCAACGATAGTAGACACTGACCTAAAAGCGGCTCGCGAAAAAGCACAATTTGTAAAAGATAATTTAATAATAAAGTGTTGAAAATTTTAGGTTGAAAGTTGAACGAATCGCTCAATTTTTAACTTAAAACCTTCAACTTCCAACTCAAATAACATGGTTTCAATAATAATGGGTTCAGATTCGGATTTGCCAGTGATGCGTCAAGCTGCTGAGATTCTAACCGAGATGAAAATTCCTTTTGAACTGACTGTCATCTCTGCGCACAGAACACCAAACAGGATGTTCACTTTTGCAAAAAAGGCACATACACGTGGTATCAAAGTGGTCATCGCTGGGGCAGGTGGCGCAGCGCATTTGCCGGGAATGGTTGCATCAATTACGCCGTTGCCAGTGATTGGAGTGCCAGTCAAATCTTCCAATTCGATTGATGGATGGGATTCGATTTTATCTATTTTGCAGATGCCGAATGGGGTGCCAGTGGCAACTGTTGCACTCAACGCAGCCAAAAATGCGGGCATCCTTGCCGCACAAATTATTGGTTGTAGCGATGAAAAAATTCAAAAAAGAGTCATTGAGTATAAAAAGAACCTCGAAAAATCCGTTATGGATAAAGTGAAGAAAGTGAAGAAGGAATTTGGGTAGCACAGATGTGTACTTCGAGCACAACCCAAATGTGTACTTCGAGCGCAGCCGAAAAGCACAAAATCGGAGAACAGATTTTCATGCTCGTGCTTCTCGGCTTCGCTCGAAGTACAGATTTGTGAAATGATTAAATGATTAAATTATGAGAAGAATTGGTTGGTTATCCGTTTTGTTATTATTGGTTTTGACCTCAT
>CALHBQ010000388.1 GCA_937930815.1 uncultured Saprospiraceae bacterium
GGCTGAATTTTACGATCATTAGCAACTTTCAGTTTTCAAAAAGGTTTGAATTATGTTCTTTGTTACCATTAAGACAGTTTGTATCTGAACTATTTCACGATCTTAGCATTTGCATTAGACTCAATATTTTTAATAAAAATATAAAATGACTGTAAAGCACGAAGAAGTAAAAGAATATTACGGTAAAGAATTAACCACAAGCGAGGATTTAAAAACCAATGCTTGTTGTACGATTCAGCCGCCACCAAAGCACATTCGTGAGGCGATTTCTGAAATTCATGATGAAGTACTCGATAAATATTATGGTTGTGGTTTGACGATTCCTTATCAGGTGAAGGGTTTGAAGATTTTGGATTTGGGTTCAGGAAGTGGTCGTGATTGTTATATCGCTTCCAAATTGGTCGGTCAAGAAGGTGAGGTTGTAGGCGTGGACATGACGCAAGAGCAGCTTGACGTTGCCAATAAATACATTGATTATCATACTGAAAAATTCGGCTTCAAACGAGCGAATGTCAAATTCGTAAAAGGAAATATTGACCATTTGGATCAATTGGATTTGGAAGAAGGGAGTTTCGATATCATCATTTCTAACTGCGTTATTAACCTCGCAGTCAATAAACAAAAGGTATTGGAAGATGCTTTCCGTTTACTCAAGCTAGGTGGCGAAATGTATTTCAGTGATGTGTACAGCGACCGCCGTGTAAGTGAAGATTTACAAAAAGATCCAGTCCTTTGGGGCGAATGCCTGAGCGGCGCACTCTATTGGAATGACTTTTTAAAATATGCTAAAAATGCAGGTTTCACAGATCCTCGCTCTGTAGAAAATCATCCGATTACGATTGAAAATGATGAGGTGCAGGAGAAGGTTGGTGACCTCAAATTTTTCTCCGTGACTTACCGATTATTCAAATTGGATGGATTGGAAAATGACTGCGAAGACTATGGTCAATCCGTCAGATACAAAGGAACTATTGACGGCAAATTAAACAGTTACGACCTCGACGACCATCATCATTTCCCGAAAGGAAAAATGATTACGGTTTGTGGTAATACTTATAAAATGCTGAACGATACGCGATTTGCAGAGCACTTCGAATTCTTCGGCACATGGGATGTGCATTATGGAATTTTTGAAGGATGCGGTGGCAGCATGCCGTTTAGTGTGGATGAATCGGGGGAGGCAGGGGCTTGTTGTTGAGTTTATCCAAAGAATAAATCAACCAAAATTTCGAAGCATTAGGAATCAAAAGTTGATTAGTGGTTGTTTTGTTGCGAGTTACGGATTGCGTGTTCGCTCAACCCGCAACTCGTAACTCGCATCAAATGGATTTTCAATCTATTAGAAAAGAGACAATTTTTCGTTCCATTTATAACTACGCAGTCGCCACTTCTGGAACTGAATTTGGCATTTTGATAAAAGCAGAAAGCATCTCACCTTGCTCGATATTTTCAACTAACCACTTGCCGTCGTTTAATACGAAAGTCCAAATGGTTTCTACGTCATTGAATCCTTTTTTACCTTCCACGATTTGATCGGAGTCTCGCTTTTTTAGGTAATCTTCCATGTCAGCATCAATCAAAAACGTAACACGTGAGCCTTCAAAATTCGGATTGTTAGTCGCTTTGATGTGAATTGGTTTTAGGCTATTGATTTCTCGAACTCGGCAGATATTTTCGAGTCCTTGCTCTTCCCAATCGTTTAGAAAAACGAGTTGTTGATTTTGCCAATACCAATCGGTCATGAACTCAGAAGCCAATTCCATTTCCTCTTTTTTCCATGCTCGGTGCACTTGATTGAAAATGCCTTTTACTTGGCTATTCAATTTTAGGAGTTCGAAATTATCATCTTTCATCGCCAGCTGATTCAAGATTTTTTTCGTTTTTTTAATTTTAAAATAATCACGAATCATCATTGGAATAATGATGGGCAATAAAATGATTGTCAACATTCCAAGAAACAGTTTTCCCCAAAAAGAAGAGAATAGATTTCTTGCAATTTTGCCACCTGGGCCAGCAATCAATTCTGTTTCGAATGTAAGAATGAAAACAAGAATCAGAAAAATTGGTAATAGATATTTGATTTTCATACGCGGTTATTTTTTTTCAAATTTAATAAAATATTCAAAACCAAGTTTGCCTTTTTGGGCAGTGACAATCACACTATCTCCTTTTTCTAACGTAAGCCATTCTTCTTTTGTTGGGCTAAATTGCTTTTCATCTTCATCACAAAACAGTTTAATGGATTTGAATCGTTGATAAGTTTTATCTTTTTCTACTAAAAGAAAAGTCTGCTGAAAAGGTTCCGAACCCATCGCAGTTTTATAATTCAAAAAGAAAAAAGCGTAAAGTAGCAGCGCTGTCAAACCAAAAAAGTAAATCCCTGAAATAGATTGACCTTTCTCAGATGGAACTCTTAATTCTGGTATCCTTTTGTAAAGCAAAGTAACTATTCCTGTTGATAGCAAAGCGGAAATTCCTCCAAAAAGCAAAACGAACAAACCTTCTTTTCGAAGCGGTTGAAAATAGCTTTCTCCTATCGTTAATAATATCAGGACAACGAAAAGTAGAAAATAAGAAAGGTATTGATGTGCCTTAAATTTCTTTTTATTATAAGTGAAATTTGGGTCATAAGCATCGGAGAGTTCCTCTTTGTTTTTTTGATCTGCCCATGCAGACATGATCATCAAACCCACAAGAATTACTAACATACCGCCTATCCCAAAAACGAGACTTAGGATTCGATTGGTAGAGGTCCAAACAGAAGCTAAGGAAAGACCACCGATGGCCATCAGTACTAATGCTAATTTTAGGGTTTGATTCATTTTCTTTTTTTGATGATATTAATTCACTGCCAACTCCATCACCAAACAACTCTTTTTATCATACCCGAAAGTATAAAATTCTATTCTAATCCAAGTTCCTTTTTTCGTTTTTTGATTAACGATGAAACTTCAATTTTTTGCTCTGCTTTGATTGATTCATCAACTTCAAATAGCAGGTATTTCTTTCCTTTCTTTTTGAAAAATATCTTTTGTCCCATTCTCAAATCTACTCCACTTTTTGAAAAAGGAGATAAGTTTGGATTCATAACAGAAGGAATGACGAGTGGAATTGAATTAGCTGATTCGTTGGTCAAATAAATTTGGATTGCACTTCTTTTTGCAGGCTGTGGTTTCTCGATTTCCTTTTTAGTTGCTGTTGCTTTTTTCGATTTTGAACGATAGGTGTTTTCTTTCACCGTGTAACCAACCTTGATGGTTTTATCTGTTGTGTTGATCAATTTCAGCTGACCATTTTCTGCGACTGAAACATGTGCGCTACCTACTGCTCCTAATCCAAAACCGCTGATAAATTCACCTGAATTTTTATCGACCACTTTTACGTCGATTCCTTTAGCGGAGCGGTTTCTCAACTTTACTTTTGAGTTTTTGTATTCATTGGTTTCAATATCCACCGATTGATTGGCAGGTACTTGTATCATAGAAGTGGTGCCACAAGCTGCAAAAAACAGGATCGTAAATAACGATAAGATGATTCTCATTTTGAATGATTTTGATGAATGAAATTGATTGTCATTCGTTATACGAAATGAGATCCTATTTTGGATTTTCAAGTATTCGTCTGCACATCATCCCAATCCTGATCGAGATAATTTGTCAACCAATTGAGCGCATAGTGTCTTTCATAAATCACACTTGGATTGACGTTTCCGGTGGGTGCTTCACCTTTGATTCGCGCATCGACGCAAGCCCAATTGATTCGGTAGATTTTATCTAATTCGTCCAAAATTTCTGAAGCGCTTCTCAATTTGGCTGAGGTTTCAAATGCTTCTCTGGAAGGATCGAAAATAGCTCCAACGACTTCTTTTACATCACAAATATCGGATGGGTATTTTAGTGAATCCATTTTGCCCAACGCCCAAAGTAAGGTGTATAAACTTTCGTAACGCCAAGCTGCATATGCTCTGTCTTGGTCATTCAGATTTTCATCTTTATAAACGGCCGTTTCTTTTGGTGTGAAAGAATTTATTTTCTTTGATTGAACGGCTCTTTCTAAATGCTCTTGCTCAATTCCTTCTCCTTTTACGCCCATAATCAAAAGTGCATATGCTCTGTCAATCACCTCATTTATGGAGCGAATTTTCACAATAGTTTCGGATGCGTTGCAGGGTAAATTTTTATTTACCTTAATTCCGTTATCTGCCAAAAATGCTTCTGAACGTTCTTTCCTTTGTAATTGATCTGGAAGATATTCGGACGAAGGTTGGTCATGATATTTCGCATCAACTTTGACATCGATATCATCAATTTCGCAATTTCCATTTGCATCCAAAATCAATTTAAAATTTTTATCTACAAAATGCTGACTATTCGAACGATTGAAAAGTTTGCTCGGTTGAGCGAAAATAAATCCATTTAATTCAGTAACTATTTTTCGTAAAAGAGATTCAAATTCATCGTTGATTTCTGGCTCTGCCATAAATGCCATTTCGCTATTCGCAGCCATGACTTTTACGATGAATTTGCTTTTTACTTCCTCCTTCTTTGAAGGCATTGACTGAATGAAATTAATCATCCCAGACAAATTTTGAGTAAGACCGCAGTTTATCAACTCCAAAGTATAAGATGGATTCTTTCTCTGCCGATAATTGATTTTGATGGTTTTCGCTTTACTAAAAAAGCCACCTTTGATAGTTGCGACTAAAGACTTTTGAATGCCGCCATCTGTAAATTCGACCTTTGCTTTTGGAAGTTGGTTTTTTACAATTTGAATTATTTTCTCAAAATCAATACTATGGCTGTAAATTGTACAGTTTTCCATTTTCTTAGTTTTAAATTTAGTTCGTTGTTTTAGATCTTGTATTTAGTTTGGATTCAAAGTAAATGATAATTCACATCAATTCAAAATTGAAACTGTGGAGATTGCTTTACAATATTTAAAATCCACGAATACGCTTGAACAATTTTTTATAGTTTTTCACTGGTCCACGTTTTTTGCCAGAGTAATCAATCGAAATATTCTCATCCAATAATTGATTCAAATTTAAGGAAAGTGGATAAACAAATTCTGGTTTTCCAAAATAATTGATAGGGCCATATTTCACGGCATAGATTTTTATATCGCCGTTTATATCAGATTTGATGAGTGGGAAATCTTGGGTGTAATCCAGATAGTATTTTCCCAATCGATTCTTTTCAATTTTTGAAACTAATTCAAAAGCACTGCTTTCAAATTGGAATTCAATTTCATCTCTTGAATCAAATAAACTATAAGTTCCGAAGTAGTATCCGTCCGCTGTTTTGGCGATTCCATGCCAAAGGATAGTATTGAGTGGCGTGGGTGAGACAAGCAGTTTTTCGTATTTAATACCCTGATTATCAAGTTGTTGGACGAAATTGTGATTGGCAACGCCTTTTGAAACAAACGTCCATGACAAATAAAAACTGGATAATACGAGTGTATATCGAAGCACTTTTTGTCGATTGAAATTCGCTGTTTTTCTAAACAATAAAATTAACGTTCCAATCAAAAGAATAGAAGTATAAATCGGTTCAAGCACATGAATATTATTGGTCGAAAATAAATGACCGTTGAATGGACTTAGTAGTTTGGTGCCATAAGTCGTGCACCAATCCAACAATGAATGTGTCATGACCGCCAAGAAAAAGGCAAGAAACCAACCGCCAAAAGATTGTTTTCGTTCATACCATCGATAAAAAATGGCTGCCAACAACAGACTCAAAATCAAGGCAAAACCAACGGAATGAGAAACACTTCGATGTACTGTCAAAAACTCAATGTCATTGAACCACGGTGCCAAGAAAACATCTAAATCGGGAATCGTTCCAGCTATCGCTCCAATCAAAAGTGATTTCTTTCCAATCTCTTTATCTTTTATGATGGCGAAAGTGGTTGCCCCCAACAATCCTTGAGTCAATGAATCCATGTGATTTAATTTGTTTATTAAACGAAAGTCTAAAGCGGGTAGGTATTGCTTAGACTATTCTTTTTGCAAGAAGGTTCGTTTTTAAGAAATCAAATTTCAATCCATGGAATGAAAGGCGGTTTTTTCTTCTAAAATGAGAAAGCAGTTTTAGTCTCAAAAAAATAGCCGATACTTTTAAAGTATCGGCTATTAGGTATCTAACTTAAAAGTAAATTACGCATTCAAAAAATCAACTTTCCCACTACCTAAATTATAGTAAGCAGGAACGATTTTAAGACCGCCATTTACCACTGCATCGCGCATGATAGGTGAACGATGTACCATTTCTTCACAAGTCAATTCAGCGTTTTTCTTAACAACTGCGTTGACTGATTTGTCTTCTGATTTTGCAATTGCTGGTGAAATATGTGCCAATAAGTGATTCAAGTTATGACCATTATCTCCGCCGCCAATTGCAGCAGTTACGGCGCCACAACTTTCGTGACCTAAAACCACAATTAGTTTAGTTCCTAAGTGCGCTACGGCATATTCGATACTTGCCATGGTGGAGGTATTTGCTACATTTCCAGCAACTCTGATGACGAATAATTCGCCCAAGCCAGTATCAAATGCAAACTCAGGTACCACCCGACTATCTGCACAACTCAAAATGATACAGAATGGACTTTGTCCTCCTGTCAATGAATCACGACGGCTGGAGTCATTCAACTTGCCATCCAATTTATCAGCTACAAAATTTTCGTTGCCTGCTTTGAGGCGAGTGAGGGCATCTTGCCAACTTACACTGTTTTCTGAACTCATCGGTATAAATATTTAATTGGTTAATACTTTTAATTTTTCTAAAGCTCATGGAGCGACTTAGTGGAACGCGGATGACGCGGATGAACGCGGATTTTCGCGGATACGCGAGCGACTTATTTTTTTGTCTGAATCAGGAAACGCCTCGACGAACAAGTTCTCTGGATTATAGAATTTTCAGGATTAAATTGAAGTCACAAATCAAAAAGAAGATTGATTAATCTCCATATTTCTACAAAAAAAAATCCGCGAAAATCTGCGTGTATCCGCGTAATCCGCGTTCCTCTTCATCAAAAGAGCAAGCCGCTCCAACTCTATTTCTTAGGAATATTTTCCAGAGTCGCAATCAAAAACTTCCAATACTTCTGCACCGAACTAATCTGACATTTTTCATCTGGCGAGTGAGGCCCTCTGATGTTTGGTCCAAAAGAAATCATCTCCATGTCTGGGTAATTGGTTCCTAAAATTCCACATTCGAGACCAGCATGGATAGCATTTACATGCGGTTCTTCGTCAAAAAGTTCTCGATACAACTTCGTCATCACTTTGTTGATTTCAGCATCAGGTTTAGGTTCCCAACCTGGGTACCCACCTTCCCAAACCACCTCAGCACCCAAAAGTTCAAACACCGCTTTGAGGCTTCTCGCGTGGTCAAATTTTTCAGAATCAACTGAGCTACGAGTCAGATTTTGAATAGAATATTTTCCATCTTTTACCAAAACACGAGCAAGATTATTACTCGTCTGTACCAAATCCTTGATATCTGGACTCATGCGATGAATGCCATTCGGACAAGCGTAAATCGTTCTTACTAAGTTATTTTGAAAACGTGTTTCGACTGTCGCTTTTGGTGTAGCGATTTCTTCGATTGCCAAACTTAGATTTGGATCTGTCGTTTTATTTTCTGCTTTTAAAAGAGCAGTTTGTTCTTTTATGAATTTTTTGAAAGCCCTTGCTTTTCTCGATGAAATAGCAACAGTTGCAAATGATTCGCGTGGAATTGCATTTCGTAAACTACCGCCATCAATTTCTGCAATTCGGAGTTTGAATTGCTCAGCGGCTTGGTACAAAATACGGTTCATCAACTTGTTGGCGTTGCAGCGACCGAGGTTGATTTCTACACCTGAGTGTCCGCCTGTCAAACCTGTAACGGATATTTTGAAGCCTACCCAAGTATCGGGAACGGCTTTCGTTTTGTAGGTTCCAGTTGCAACGACATCCGTTCCTCCAGCGCAACCGATGGTTAATTCATCATCATCTTCGGTATCAAGATTGAGCAGGATTTTTCCATCCAAAAGACCTCCGACCAAACCCAATGCTCCAGTCATACCAGTTTCTTCATCAATGGTGAACAATGCTTCGAGGGGTGGATGAACGATATCTTTAGATGCTAAAATGGTCATAATCGACGCAACGCCAATTCCATTGTCCGCACCAAGCGTTGTGCCTTCTGCTTTTACCCAATCACCGTCAATAAACATTTTGATACCTTCTTTATCAAAATCGAATTTGGTATCTGAATTTTTCTGATGAACCATGTCTAAGTGACTTTGCATCACGATGGTCACTCGATCTTCCATTCCTTTGCTCGCTGGTTTTTTAATGATCACATTTCCAACCGCATCGACTTGGGTTTTCAATCCCAGCTTCTCACCAAAATCTACCATGAATTTAATGACGCGTTCCTCTTTTTTAGAAGCACGGGGTACTTCGTTTAGGTCAGCGAAATGATTCCACATTTCTTTTGGTTCGAGTGCTCTTACTGCTTGGCTCATATTTTATTTTTTTGAACGGCGAAAATAACGAATTTAAGAGACTCTTCAAAAGGGGAATTGGCGGTTTACATTGAGCGACTTACTTAGAGCGACTTAGTGGAACGCAGATGACACGGATGCACGCGGATTTTCGCGGATACGCGAGCGGCTTGTTTTTTTTGTCTGCATCAGAATTCTTAGGATCGGCCTTCATTTCCTTACTAAAAATCCGTCTTAATCCCCTCCTATCCATTCAATCCGTGTCCCATAAATCCGCTCTTGGTAATCTTTTGTCTGAATCAGGATTTGTAGGATTACAAAATTTTCAGGATTATACCGAAGCCATAAATTACAAGAAGATTGACTAACTCGTTTTTTTTGTCAAAAAAAATCCGCGAAAATCCGTGTGTATCCGCGTCACTTGTCCGCCGCGGCTGATCCGCGTTTCTCTTCATCCTAACAGCAAGTCGCTCAAATCAAATCTCATAAACCCGAATCTTCTTTCTTTTCAATCTCGAATTGTCAAAAAGCTCTACCAGTCGCTTCACTTTTTTGGTAGGGATGGCAACGAAGGCACAATCGTTTTTCAACTCAATGTCGCCCAATTCTTCTTTTTTCAAATCACCTTGTCGGTAAAAAAGGCCAGCGATGTCTCCTTTAGAAACTTTATCACCTCTTCCTCCTGAGATAAAAAGTGTTGACACACCCGATGGATTGGGAACTGGTGCTTTTTCTACTTTTTCAATATTAGGTGCCGTAATGAAATCTGGCAACTCTTCCTCTACCCATTGTAAAACGTAAGCAGTTCCTTCATTGTGCATACGAGCGGTTCGACCATTTCTGTGGATGAATTCTTCTGCACGTTGCGGTAGGTGATAATGGATGATAAATTTCAATTCAGGAATATCGATTCCACGGGCAGCCAAATCGGTAGCGATGATGATTTGATGCGTTCCGTTTCGGAATTTGATGAGGGCGCGTTCTCTTTCTTTTTGCTCCATGCCACCATAAAAGCAACCGTGGGCAATTCCTTTTTCCGTAAGAAAATCACTCACTCGCTGTATTGAATCTTTGAAATTACAAAAGATGATACCGGGCTGATTGCCTAAATGACAAAGCGCGTCAACGAGCGTTTGTAACTTATCTTTTTCGGGAGAAATGATTCTTTTTATCAACAATTTGGCAATTCCTTCATCGAGGTAGTTGATGCAAATTGGGTTATTTACTTCAACAAATGGTGGAATCTCCACGCCATTTGTGGCAGAGGTCAAAATCTTTTTTTCTACGTTCGGCAAAGCTTCGATGATTTCTCTCATTTCATCTTCGAAACCAACTTCAAGCGATTTATCAAACTCATCCAAAACCAAAGCTTTGACCTGACTGGCATCAAAAGTATTCCTTCGCAAGTGATCTGCAATTCTTCCGGGCGTTCCAATCAAAATGGCAGGTGGGGTTTTCAACGCAAGTTTATCTTTCGAAAAAGAAGTGCCTCCATAAGCAGCATTGATTTTATAACCCGTCCCCATTTCACGAGAAACTTGTTCTATTTGAATCGCCAACTCACGAGAAGGAGCAAGGATAATCGTTTGAACTTCCAACACCGCTTTATCCAATTCACTTATGATTGGCAGTAGAAATGCTAACGTTTTACCCGTACCCGTTGGCGAAAGCACAACGACTTCTGGTGCGTTATGAATCGCCAATTTCGCTTCCTCCTGCATCGGATTGAGTTTTTCGATGCCCAATTTTTCTAAAATTGCCTTTTGATTTTTCTTACTTCCTGACATTTCGCAAAGGTAGGAGAATGGTTGGAAAGTTCAAGGTTGAAAGTTTTAAGTTCAAATAGATTTTTTACAAAAAAAGAATCCCGAATTTCTTAATAGAAAGAAATTCAGGATTCGTACATTAAAGCAATTCTTTAAACAGTTTTCAGTCGGCAATTCTCAACTTGCAGACTGCAGACTGCCAACTGTTTACCTCACTGGAATAAAAGCCCACTTCGCTTCATTCGGCGTATCTCTTTCGGTTGAAGTGGTCAACTTCCCACCGTTAGGAACGAGGTATTGATCAGGAGCGGCGGCATTCATCAATTTATAATACCCCGTCGCCCCTTGTTCTTCCATTTTCCACACCATCGCATTTGAAAAACCATTGACACTTTCTACTAATTCCAATTTGCCATTCGTCATTTTCAAGTATTGTTGGTAGTATCTATTCTTGATCACGTACCCGTCCCCCATTTTTGAAACCACCCATTGAGCACTCCAAGCATTATCATCAATACTTCCAGCTACAACTGGCCCGTTTTCATTGTTTATTTTGGTGCTTTTATCTGCAAAATTGACGATACGTACATGATCGTTGACTTGTATTTTTCTACTCGTTGGATTGTTCAAATTGTTTTCCACAAAGGTTTCTTTGACTGTTGGAAATTGCCATTTTCCAGCATCTGTGTTTTGTCCATTTGAATCAAGCTTTGCAACGTCATTCTTCACCACTACATATTTGCCTGGCTGACTCACACTTTCTATGGTGAACTTATTATTACCCGCTGGTTTTATCCGCCACAAGAAGTGATTCACCTCACTATTATCCCATCCAAAGTAGCTCAATTTCCCATTTTTGTTTTTCATAAAAACCAATCTTCTGAGGTTACGGATAAAATAAGTTCCTTTTTCAATACCGGGAAGAATCACCCACTGAGCATAATCATTATTAGCAGGCAATTTATCGGCGGACATAATAAATTGCTCCGTATTCAATTTCAAATCATTATCTGCTGCATTGGCCATGTAAATCAAATTCCCAAGTTCAAAATTTTCTTCATGCAATACTTTTAGTGATTTTCTAATCAAAAAAGCAGTAGCGATTCCGACCTTTCCTTCTCGCAAAACCAATTTGCCCGGATGATCTTTATGGATACCTAAATATAAATTGTCGCCCGCTGCAGATGCGATATTGTGCATCCCTGCTCTGGTTTTATAAATTCTGAATCTTTGGTGATCTCCCTGATAGGTTTGCAATTCAAAGCCAGTACCATCTTGTGGATTATTGCTACTTGGAGTCAAGTACATTAGCTTATTTGAAGCAGACTGGAATCTAAAATACCCACCTTTTTCTTTTATAATTTTGAAATATTGGCTATAATCAGAGCCGCCTTTTTCAATCGTAATTTTTTTACCTACGACCGGAAATCTGTTTTCAATAGATATAGCCATATTTTTGAATTGACCTGGTGAGAACAAGTAAAAACCTTTTTGAGGATTAAAAGTACTTGGAGGCAATTTAGGTTCAGGGGCTTTTCCTGGTATCAATATCTCGATTCCTGTTGCCACTGAAATTTCAGCTACATCATTGGTTGTAAATGCGTACCAAACACCATAATTTATCGCTTTTGCTGGATGATAGTAACCATTCATTTTAATCCGAGTTACATACACATCAAAGATATTCAACCCTCTACCCGCAAGCTGAGCGCCCAATGGAACAGATTTATCCAATTCCACCCATTTTAAAGGCGTTCCTTTTTTGGAAATTAAAACCTCAAAATCAGCGACATTTTTGATTTTACCAGAACTGCCGACTCGGCATTTACCATCAATGATTTTACCGACATTGGTTCCGTTGGGTAATTCGCAGCGACAAACGACCAAGTCTTTGCCTTTGTCGTTTTGACCTGTTACGACTGCTCCTGCTGGAGTTGAACCCGTGTATTGCACCCATTTTGTTTGGGCATTGACATCGGTAAGAAAAAATAGAATAGAAAGTGTAAAAAGGATTCTTAGTAGATACATAATTGTGATTTTTTATAGTTTTTGTTCTTTTATTCAAGTAAAGCTTGAATGTTATCACCTATGTATCAAAAAAAGTAAATCCGTTCCCAAAAAGCAGTCTTCAAAACTGGATTCTTAGGCCAACCACTTTCCAAAACGCAAAAAGGTGTAACCCCAAACGGGATTACACCTTTTTCTATAAAACATATTAGTCGCTTAGTTTAAGCTACTAACGAATCTTGTCAATTTAGACTTCAAGTTACCAGCTTTATTGTTGTGCCACTGATTCTTCTTAGCTAACTTATCAACCATTGCAATTACTTTAGGAAGGAAAGTCTGTGCTTCTTTAGCATCAGTCATTTCACGTAATTTTGCAATTGAAGTACGAGCAGTCTTTTTGTAGTATCTATTTTTGATACGTTTCTTTTCGTCTTGACGAGCTCTTTTTTTCGCTGATTTATGGTTTGCCATCTATCTAAAATTATATCTTTATTACTATTAAAATTATCCGCTTTTTCAAACGGAGCGCAAAAATAGGTCTTTTGTTTGTATTATGAAATATTAGAATTGATTTATTTTCAAAAATTTGTTAAAAAACATACATCATCCCTACCATTACATGGCTATCTGCTCCAACTCCTTTGCCATCTTTATCCAAAAAACTGTCTTTTGTAGCGGTATCGTATCGAATTTCAGGCAAAATTTTGAGACTTTCTATTTGAAAATTCAAGGTGGCCGTCAAAGAAGTGATTTCATTGTCGGCTACACCCAAAAGCACTGCATCTGGGTCTCCAGTGTATTCCGCGCGTAAACCGAGTTTCAAATTATCTTTCAATTGATAAGCACCGTACAAATCAAACATATACCAATCTGCCTCACTGTCATCCATGAATTTTTGATTTTGAAAAAGTACATTAGAACCTAAAAACAATCGGTTGGTTACATCAAAATCAGCAACCAATTCTGCAATAAAAACATCTGATTGATCAGGTTCTTCACCTGCCAAAACCCCAAATCTTATGGAAGATGCTTTTCCTTTTGAATAGACCACTTGCCCACCAATATGTTTAGAATTGTCTGAGTCAATCAATACAGTTGAAGCATTGTATGCACCAGCCAACAGTTTCCAAGCATCATCCAACGCATATTCAAATTGCAAACCTGCAATAGCAGCAGGAGGCAAATAGGAATAGGCATAAGAACCAGAATAGTTGATATTTTCATGTGGTTCGTCTGCTTCATACCCAAGAAAAGGCTGAGTGATGCCAGCAGTTGCTTTGAGCTTTGGAGTGATGTTCCAATACACATAAAAATCACGAATAAAACTTAGCGGATTATCTCCTCCGCCATAAAATTGAAAGGATCGTGGGCCGAAAGCTACATTAGTTTCAAAACCTGCCTTTTTACCTTCTTTTGAAAGGCCAACTGAAAGCCAACCCAACGAAAAAGAGTTGTGATCATATACCATCGAAGTGACAGAAGGTGTCCCATTGAAACTGTTGCGCCAATAAATATCAACGCTACCTTTTAATTGTAATTTAGAATTGGTGGTATCTTTTTCTTGACCAAAAAGATTAGAAAACAGGAATATGCCAAAACACAAAATCAAATACTGTCGCATCAAAAAGTTATTACTTGTTAAATAAGTCGCCGATTTGTTTTTCGGCTCCTTTCAATTTATCACGGCACCAATCTATCAAGTAGGCTGCTCGCTTTGTTTTTTCTTCGAGGTCATCAATGTTGACCAACTCGCCCTGCAGTTCTTCTACAATTGCTTCTAATTCTTCAAGGGCCTTTTCGTATGAAAGTTTCTTTGCCATGATTATCAGGGTTTATTCGTTTACAGATTTAATGATGGAGTCCAAATCCAAATCATTCATACATTTGAAATGTCCTTTTGGGCATTTTTCAAAACCGATTTTGGAACAAGGTCGGCAAGACAAATCTTTTACTTCAAACATCTTATTCTGCTGATTATCAGCCAAATATGGATACATCCCAAATTCAGGAATCGTATTGCCCCACAAAGAAACAATCTCTTTTTGAAAAGCCGCAGCGATGTGCATCATACCTGTGTCAGGAGCAATCACTTTTTTAGATTTTTTTATTAAAAATGCAGATTCGTGCAATGTGGTTGTGCCGGCGGTATTGAGTATATTAGGTTGATTGACAGCAATGAAATCACCTAACGCTTTTTCGTTTGGCCCTCCAACAAAAACTATCTTTTCGGTTGATGCATTGGCGATGGTTTCAATCATTTGTCGAGTAGGCATTTTGGTTTTATGTGCTGCTCCGATTGCAAAAACCACATAAGGTTTTTCAAAATCCATTTTAGGGAATTTGAATTTGATCATCTTCTGAATGTAGTCTTCATCGGGTGGCAAAAAGTAATCTAAACCTGCACTATCATTTTTTACGCCAAGTGGTTCGACCGTTTTCAAATATCTATCGACGATGTGCGTATCTGGCAAATTGTTCTTTTTCAAATAAACCATTTGCCATTTTTTGAAATTGATTTTATCAAAAGTGTAGGCTTTCGCCGAAAGGCGGAACTTGACTTGCTTTGTTCTGATATTGCCGTGCAAATCTATGACGGCATCATACTTTTCTTTTTTCAAATCCCCTATTACTTCTCCAACTTTACTATCAATTGCGTACACTTTATCAATATACGGATTGTATTCCAAAATGGACTTGAAGGACTTTTTGGTAAGAAAATGTACTTCTGCGCCCGTCTGCTTTTTGAGGCAGCGAATGATTGGAGTGGTGAGTACAATGTCACCGATAGAGGAGAAACGTATGATGAGGTATTTGGGCATTTAGGGGGTTGTCGGTTTTGAGGAATGAAGGTTTGAAATTGTGGGATTTACACACCCCGCCGCTATCTCGCCACCCCCTGCCCGTTGCACAGCAGGCGGGCTCTCAAGAGGGGAACTGTTCCATGCTTGGGTTTTGTATTGGATTTGATCGAGCTTATTACCGATTTTGATTTGAGTATTGACACGCTTGATATTATGATTTCGAAGAAAATCATAATTGGTTCCCCTTTTGAGAGGGGTGCCGCCTAAGCGGCGGGGTGTGTTCTCCCAAATTTTAAAAATAAAATCCAAATTCAACTCTTTTCCTTTATTAATAAGCCACAAAACAACTCATTTTTTGGAAAAACCATGAATATTTTGAGCAGCAAAATTTTCTGGAAACTCTTCGACACCAGGAAAACCAAGTCGAATGTCCTTTCCATCATGCGGAATATAAGCCGTTCCAAACAAGTAATCCCAAATCGCTAAGGTCAAACCAAAGTTGACACCTGTGTGCCGTTCTTCGGGCAAATGATAAGAGTGATGCCAGATGTGCATTTCTGGGCTATTGAATAATTTGTGCATCAATGGACCCAGCAAAAATGCGCCAATTCCTATGGAGCCAAGCAAAACTAAACTTTTATATAAAAGCGATAATTCGCCTAACATAGTGAGATCTGCCAAACCATTTGCCAATACAATTCCAATGAGAAAACCGAGAATGCCGCCTGTAATTTTTCCACTAACAGAAATATTGGAATGATTGTAATGCCCCCAAGCCAAGGTGAAAATATGAATTACAAAAAAGTCATACAATCCAATTCCAAGCAAAGCAAGTGGGATGTATTCGAGGGTTCTGTAAACGACATTTTCCATCCAATGATAACGAAGGTGGGCGGCGAAACCCATTTCTTCAACTGAATGATGGACTTTGTGAAATTCCCATAGTCGCTCCGATTTGTGGAGTAAACGATGTACCCACCACTGTACAAAATCACGCACAATGAAACCAATCAATAAAATCGACCAATACGGCAAACTATTCATTGGATTCATGGCTTGCAGGTCGAAAGCAAAAAGCGACTTCAATCCATTATTGAAAAAATTGACGACCACATCCGAAGCGGCATTATAAATTATCAACGAAAAGAGGAAGAAATTGAAAAACATATAAAAGCCATCCATAAAAAAGTCTTTGCGGAGCACTGGTTGCTTTTTCCGCCAAGGAATCACGACTTCTAACACAAAGAAAAAGAGTGATACCAAAATCAGCCAATAAAAATAAGAATTCCAACTGGGATTGGTAATGTCATTCCAAAGGTAGTTTGCATACCCTTTATAGCCGTTGATGAAGATTTCGTAGTAATTCACTTTATATCAATTTTTTATTTTCAAAACGTCGGCTTGCAATTTTAGTTTAAATAATAGTTAGCGTTTGTGATGTAAGTCACATAGCAAAAAAATATCGTCTTTAAAATGTTTTGCCACGGATTTACACGGATTTCATAGATTCACTCATAATCCGTGTAATCTGTGTAAATCCGTGGCTTAATAAAAGATGACTACTCGAAGTCTTCATAAAGCAAATATTTTTTCCTCATAGCTTTGAAATCATTCAAATCCGATTGCCACGTCGCTCGAATTTCTTCCTCCGTCATTCCCTTCTCAATTTGTTTGCGGAGTTCATCCGTTCCAGCCAGTTTATCAAAAAAGAGATTTTTATTGAAAAATGGTTTATCAAGGTCTTTCAATTCCTGATAAGCAGAAATTAAAGGTTTTAGATTCAGTTGATTGGTAACCCATAACTCACCTTGCTCGCTCAATTTGAAACCCTTACAAGTTTTACCTTCTAATTTTGGATACTTCGCACCAGCCGAAGGTTTTGGCGTAAATTGAAAATCACCTTTCAAATCAGGATGTCCATAAATTTGGAAAGGGGAATCCGTTCCGCGACCAACACTCACAATCGTTCCTTCAAAAAAACAAAGGGAAGGATAGTAAAATACTGAGGCACTATTTGGCAGATTAGGAGATGGTTTTACGGGTAAATTATATCGCATTTTATGGTCATAATTTTCACATTCAAAAATCACTAATTCAATAGGTGGTTCTGGCAAAAGCCATCCTTCTCTATTTATCATCGTAGCATATTCGGCGATGGTCATACCATGCACAACTGGCACTTTATGTACTCCAACAAATGACTCAAATCCACTTTTCAAAACTGGGCCATCAACATAGTGTCCATTTGGATTAGGACGGTCAAAAACCATCAAAGCTTTTTGGTTTTCCGCACATGCCTGCATCACATAAAACATCGTACTGATGTATGTATAA
>CALHBQ010000389.1 GCA_937930815.1 uncultured Saprospiraceae bacterium
TGAGCACCCATTGAATCCAAGATTGGATAGTACAGGTATATGGGAAGGCTTCATTCCCAATTTGCAAAAAGGAACGCATTACAAATTTTCAATAAAAACAAAAGATGGAAGAAGGGTTGAAAAAGGAGATCCTTTTGCTAAGTTTTGGGAGTTGCCACCAAGAACTGCATCTATTGTTTGGGATGAAGAATATGATTGGAAGGATAAGAAATGGATGAAAGAAAGAGCTCCCAAAAACGCTCACACAGCTCCTTTTTCAGTTTATGAAGTCCATCTTGGCTCATGGAAAAAGAAACCCAATAACGATTCTCTTTCCTACATCGAAATGGCAGATGAATTAGTGAAGTATGTAAAAGATATGGGCTTCACACATATTGAAATGATGCCGGTGATGGAACATCCATATTATCCATCTTGGGGTTATCAAATCACGGGGTATTTTGCGCCATCAAGTAGATATGGTAATCCTCAAGAGTTTAGGTATTTGGTTGATAAATTTCATGAGGCAGGTATTGGGGTTATTTTAGATTGGGTTCCATCCCACTTTCCATGTGATGAACATGGCTTGGCCGATTTTGACGGAACACATCTTTACGAACATGATGATCCACGCAAAGGATTTCATCCTGATTGGAAAAGTTATATTTTCAATTATGGACGATTTGAGGTGCGTTCGTTTTTGATAAGTAATGCGATTTTTTGGTTAGAAAAATATCATATTGATGGTTTACGTGTTGATGCAGTTGCCTCAATGTTATACTTAGACTATTCCCGAAAAGAAGGAGAATGGATACCAAATCATATGGGAGGGCGAGAAAATTTAGAGGCAATTTCATTTCTAAAAGAATTCAATGAAGCGGTTTATTCAGCATTTCCAGATTGCGTGACGATTGCAGAGGAAAGCACTTCTTGGGCAGGCGTTTCACGACCAACGTTTATGGATGGACTTGGATTTGGTCAGAAATGGATGATGGGTTGGATGCATGATACGTTAAAATATTTTGGAGAAGATCCCATTAATCGCAAGTACCATCATGGAAAGATTACATTCAGTTTGATTTATGCATTTACAGAAAATTTCCAACTACCACTTTCACATGATGAGGTAGTGCATGGAAAAGGTTCTTTAATCGCAAGAATGCCGGGTGATAATTGGCAAAAGTTCGCCAACTTAAGATTGCTTTATGGCTACATGTTTACCCATCCTGGAACCAAACTTTTGTTTATGGGTGCAGAGATTGGGCAGTGGGAAGAGTGGAGTATCCAAGAGGGAATTCATTGGGGATTGCTGGAAGGTGAATTGCATAAAGGAGTTCAAAAAGTAATTACTGATTTGAATAGATTGTACACCAAATATCCGTCTCTCTACAAAAAACAATTTGAGGAGAGTGGCTTTGAGTGGTGCGAAATAAATGATTATCAAAATTCCGTTTTATCCTATTTTAGAAAAGGAGAGGAGGGAGATAAACCTGTTTTAGTATTATGTAATTTTACGCCAGAAGTACGTCGAGATTATAGGGTAGGGGTCGATAGAAAAGGAACATGGAAAGAGATTTTTAATTCAGATGATCAAAAGTATGGCGGTTCCGGCGTTTCTAATCAAAAAGTAAAAACAGAGGATATCGATTGGCATGGGAAGAATCATTCTTTAAGTTTGACATTACCTCCATTGGGTGTAATCGTTTTAGAATAATAAACCATCTCAAAAATAATGGCTCGTTTAAAATCAATTAAACGAGCCATTTCATTTTATAAAAAAGGATTCTAAAAGAATCTCGGATTCAAGTATTCATCTCCGCCGCCGCCACCTTTGATACAGTAGCGAACCATTGCCTCGATAGTCCCATTATTATAAGTTCTAAGCTCAGATAAGGTGACATCGTACGCAAACCCTATCATGAAGTCTTCAGTCAATTGAGCCCCTAAAAGGATGTCCACAGATTCTCCAATTCCTTGTTCGGTCGAACCACCAAATCTATAACTCGCACCAACACTATACTTTTTAAGGAAAATCAAATTCATGTTTAAATCTGCATCAAGCGGTGCATTTTGAACATATTTCACCAAAATCTGTGGTTGAAATTCTGTGTTTTCACTTAAAGGAAAAACCAAGCCGCCCATCAAATATAAGTGTCGAAACTCTCTTGAAATAACTGTTTGGTCATCTCCAAGGTCAATATTGTTTTGAAGAATTCGAGGAGCAGAGGCACCAACGAAAAATTTATCATTCGAAAAGTAAGCGCCAACTCCAAAGTTTGGAACAAATTTACTTTGCATCCCGACTGCAATGGTAGGGTCACCTGCTTGTATCGGATCTGTTTTCGCAAAATCACTTTGCAAATATCGACCTGACCCCATCAGACCAATACCTAAAGTTCCTTCGTCCATTTGAAGGCGATATGCATAAGCAGCTTCGATATTCATCGTTTGAGAAACTCCGATGGTATTTCGCCAAAGGTTCAATCCAACACCAACCTTTTGATCATTCAAAGGCATGTTGAAACTGAAAAGCTGAGATCCAGGTGCGCCATCAAGGCCAAGCCATTGCTGACGAATAAGTCCAGTGAAACAGGTGCCATCGTTGCTCCCAGCATATCCTGGATTATAACCTAATTTATTGTACATGAATTGGGTAAACTGTGGCTCTTGTTGAGCAAATGCCAATCCAGCTATTAAAATTAAACCGGTTAAGGAAATTAGTTTTTTCATTATTGAAA
>CALHBQ010000390.1 GCA_937930815.1 uncultured Saprospiraceae bacterium
TGTCCATTTATTGGAGCAACACCCGCGGCTATCTGTTAGTAATATTTGCGAAATGTTAGGAACAGAGCAATCATTGACTTCACATCATTTGAGTAATATGAAAGATAAAGGTATTCTCAGCGTCAAGCGCGAAGGGCGCAGCATGCTTTATTCTTTGAAAGAAAAAGATGTCTCTCTCATCATCGAATGCTTAGAGAATTGTCAATGTAATATGTAGTCCCACTCCATGCTAAAAGTATTCGGAATCAGACATCACGGGCCGGGATCTTCTCGGAGTTTAGAACAAGCGTTGGAGCAATTTCAACCTGATACTATTTTAATAGAATCGCCTGCTGATGCGGAGTCTGTCCTCAAATATGCCGCCGATCCAGCAATAAAATTACCTGTCGCGATTTTGGTTTATAATCCGAATGATTTGAATCAAGCATCCTATCTCCCCTACGCTGCTTTTTCTCCAGAATGGGTGACCATGCAGTTTGGTTTTAAAAATGAGATACCGATGAAGTTCATGGATTTGCCGTTGGGTTATAATTTTAGCGAACAAGAACAAGAACCAGCACAAAAAATCATTTTCGATTTTGATAAAAAAGGAAAACAGGAAGCAGATATCCATCGCGATCCACTCGGGAAAATGGCAACACTTGCCGGCTACTCCGACAGCGAACGTTGGTGGGAAACAACTTTTGAACAACAGTTCAATCCAACCGAAATTTTCGAACAAATAGAAGCCATGATCACTGCACTTCGTGAAGCGCAACCCGATGATCGCACCGATACTCTGCGTCGAGAAGCGTTCATGCGTATCACTTTGCGACAAGCAATTAAAGATGGTTTTGAAAAAATAGCCGTCGTCTGTGGCGCATGGCATGTGCCCGCTATCACGGAATTTCAAAAATATAAACAGAGCGCTGACAAAGCTTTCTTGAAAGGTCATAAAAAGATAAAAACCAAGGCCACATGGATTCCTTGGTCGTATGAAAGGTTAGCGTTCGAAAGTGGATATGGGGCAGGCGTAAAATCTCCAGCATGGTACGATTTACTTTTTCATCATAAAAAAAATGCGTCCATTCATTGGATGGCAAAGGTCTCGGGACTGCTGCGAGAAGAGGGAATTGATGCCTCCGCAGCACATGCAGTTGAGGCCGTTCGTTTGGCAGAAACATTGGCAACGATTAGAAATTTGCAAATCCCAGGCATCTTAGAATTGAAAGAAGCTGCCATGACCGTTTTTGGAAATGGAAGTATCGAAACGCTTTCATGGATTGAAAAAAGATTAATTATTGGCGAACGATACGGCGAAGTGCCCGATACGATTCCGATGATTCCCTTGCAAAAAGACCTTGAAAAATCTATCAAAAGTGCGCGACTGACCAAAGAGCGCAACAGTTTAGAAAAAGTAGATAAGAAGCTCGATCTCCGTAAGAAAACCAATCTTGATGCCAGTCGATTGATTCATCGACTCAATATTTTAGACATTCCGTGGGGTTCACTTTTGGAAGGAGCGGAGTTTGCCACTGGAAGTTTTTCGGAACATTGGGGTTTGAAATGGGTACCTGACTTTGCCATCAAAATCATTGAAGCGGGCATGTGGGGCAACACGGTCTCTGAAGCCGCTTCTCGTAAATTGGTTGAAAAAGCAAAAGAAACCACTGAATTGTCGCCGCTTTCTGCGCAAGTTGCTTCCAGTTTATTAGCAGATTTACCAGCAGCAATTCCTTTTTTAATAAAACGCTTACGCGAAATTTCGACCCTTACCAATGACGCACTCCATCTCATGGATTCCTTGCCATCGTTGGTGCGGATACTTCGATATGGCAATGTGCGAAAAACAGATACGGAGCAAGTACGAACGGTGGTTGAGGAATTTATACCACGTCTTTGCATCGGCCTGACCGCTTCCTGCGTCTCGTTAGATGAAGAAAATTCAAAAGACGTTTTTGATAAAATCGTTTCTGCCAATCACGCGATTTCTATTTTAGGAAATGCTTCGTTGCAAACGAGTTGGAATACTGCTTTAAAGCAAATGGTTTTACATCCTGCGATTCATCCAATTTTGAAAGGGGCTTGCACGCGCATCCTTTTCGAAAAACAATTGTATGATGTAAAAGAAACCGCTACGCAAATGCATTATGCACTTTCGATGGCTAATGAGGCGACCGAAAGTGCGACTTGGCTCGAAGGTTTTTTGCACGGTAGTGGGCTTTTATTAATTCATAATCCTTCGTTGTGGAAAATTTTGGATGAATGGGTAGATGATATTAGCATGAGTAATTTTAAAGAAATTATCCCACTTTTGCGCCGCACTTTCTCCAAGTTTCCAGGAGCAGAACGCGAGAAGATGCTTCAACTTGCAAAACGAATTTTTACACCTAAAAAACTGAAGACCCCTGCCAATACTTCTGCAAAAGAAGTTGAGCAGTTTTTGCCGACTATTCGGTTGTTGTTGTCTTGAGTTTTCGTAAACGAAATTGTCTGAATCAGGATTCTCAGGATTCTCAGAATTTTAGGATTAACAGGATTTCGTTAATTGCCTTCTTTTATCCTTTTCTCTATATAAGTTTGGTCGCCAATTTCTAAAATAGGCTATTTATTTTTTGGAGTAGAATAGAAGGATTAGTTTTGCATTTTAAAATAAATATTCTTCAATCGTAATCCTAAAAATTCTCTAATCCTGAGAATCCTGATTCAGACAAAAAGTAAATATGCAATACCATTTCAACGCACTAAAAACCACTCGCCAAAACATCTTAAAAATGGTGGATGGATTATCAACCGAACAACTCAATAAAATCCCAGAAGGATTTAATAATAACCTTGCTTGGCACTTGGGCCATGTGTTAGTAACCCAACAGTTGTTAGTTTATAAATTGTCAGGGCTTTCGCCGAAAATTTCTGATGAATGGATCGCGAAATACAAAAAAGGATCAAAACCAGAAGCTTTCATTTCAACGGAAGAAATTGAAGATATCAAACAACAATTGGTAACCTTGCCTACTCAAACAGAAACTGATTTTGCTGCTGGTGTTTTTCAATCTTTTAATAGTTATCCAACGAGTTATGGGATAACCTTGAACTCAACTGAAGATGCAATCTCTTTTAATAATGTGCATGAGGCGATGCATTTGGGGAATGTGATTTCTATGAGGAAGTTGGTGTGAGTAGCACAGGCATCTCTGCCTGTGAAAATGTTAAGCGTTCCAAGCTAACATCGACACAGGCAGAGATGCCTGTGCTACATTTTACCGCAACACCACATCCGCCCAAACACAAAGATGATCAGAAGCACTTCCATCCTTAATTAAGATATGATTTGGCTCCGAAGCAGCTGGCCAAAAAACACCAGAGTCTAAAACATCAAAACTGCTGGAAGGCAATACATAATCAATTCGCAAACCAAAGAAGGCAGTATC
>CALHBQ010000391.1 GCA_937930815.1 uncultured Saprospiraceae bacterium
AATAACCAAACGGAAACCAGCCAAACTTTTAGTCCCCTTAGAAATGGCGACAACATAGAAAACTATTGTCATGCCAGGACTATCAACGGAAACTTCGAGCCGGCAGGCGATAATGTTTCTTTAACCATCAATTATCCTGAAGCTGTAGATGACAGCGAAGCGTGGTTAGATTTTATTGAAATAACTGCGAAGCGAAGTTTGATAATGGATGGCAATCAGCTTCAATTTAGAAATATTGAGTCTGTTCAACATTCGACGACTGCCTTTCTTTTGAATGGAGCAAATTCAAATATTGAAGTTTGGGACATCACAGAGGCTACCAATGTTGTAAAACAAAACTTTGGTATCAGCGGAAGCGAAATTTCTTTCAATACCGCTACAGAAGGAGTGCTTAAAGAATTTATAGCTTTTGATAAAAATGGTGGGTTAAAATCTCCGGGCGAACCAATTGCCGTAGAAAATCAAAATGTCCATGGTATCCCAGATGCAGATTTGGTGATTGTTTATCACAAAGATTTTGAAGAAGCAGTCGAGCGATTGGCTGATTTTAGAAGAACATTTAATGGTTATGAAGTTGTAACGGTTCGCATTGATCATATTTTGAATGAATTTTCGAGTGGAAGAGTGGATCCAGTTGGTATTAGAAATTTTTCAAAAATGATGCATGATCGTAATCCAGATAAATATAAATGGCTGTTACTTTTTGGTGATGGTAGTTTTGACTACAAAGATGTTTACGGCTTTGGCCGAAACTTTATTCCGCTCTACGAAACTTTGGAATCGCATAACCCAGTAAACGCATTCCCAACAGATGATTACTTCGCTTTGTTGACAGAAGGTGATGGTTCTGGTTTGGGCGGTAATTTGGATGTTTCTATTGGTCGAATACCAGTGGAAACACTTCAAGAGGCCAACAATGTGGTGGATAAATTGATCAATTATGATAATGATCCATCTACCATGCGTGATTGGCGAAACCGTATCACTTTGGTAAGTGATGATGATGAAGGCGAATCTGCCTTTTTACATGTTGGCCCATCAGAGCGGCATTACAATGATTTCAAATCGAAATATCCTAATTTCAATGTCGATAAGCTGTATTTGGATGCATTTCCTCAAATTGCTACTTCTGGAGGTCAAAAGTATCCAGCCGTAAATGAAGCGATTGATCAGACGATGTTCAAAGGCGTTTTGTTGATCAATTATTTTGGTCATGGTGGACCAAAAGGATGGGCACAAGAGCGGATTTTAAAAATTGAAAATATCATCAATTGGGATAACAGCGATAGACTTCCACTTTTTGTCACTGCAACTTGTACGTTCACAGGTTATGATGATCCGTCTTTCAAATCAGCGGGAGAGGAGGTGTTTTTAAATCCAAATGGAGGAGCTTTCATGCTTTTATCTACAACAAGAGCCGTTTACATCAGTGGAAATGAAAGAATGGTTGAATCTGTTTTTGAGCGTTTGTTTGAAAAGGTCGATGGGCAACAATTATCTATAGGCGAGAATTTTTCAGCAGCTAAAAATACTTTGCCTGGTAACACTAAGCTCAACTCACGAAAATTCGTTTTGATTGGTGACCCTTCGATGAAGTTGGCCCTTCCAAAAGCGAACATAAATACAACATTTATCAATGATCATGATGTCTTGGATGGTCAAGCAGATACGCTCCGCTCATTGGAACAAGTAACCATTGAAGGAGAGATTTTAGATGAGAGCGGTAACTTGATGACGGATTTCAACGGGTCAGTTTATCCTACGATATACGATAAGCCTGATACGATTTATACCTTAGGCCAAGATCCAAATGCCGCAATCCGACCTTTCGAGTTGCAAAAAAATATCCTTTTTAAAGGAAAGGCTTCTGTTGAAAATGGACTTTTCAAATTCTCTTTTGTGATGCCAAAGGACATTAATTATGAATTTGGATATGGAAAAATAAGCTACTACGCCGAAAATGGAACAGCCATAGATGCAGCTGGAAATTATCAAAATGTAGTGATTGGTGGTTCCAATTTGGATAATGCACAAGATGATGAAGGCCCACTCGTAGAAGTGTATATGAATAGCGAAGATTTTAATATTGGTGGTATCACAAGTGAAAATCCAGTACTGTTGGTAAAGTTGTCAGATGATAATGGCATCAACGTTGCAGGTACCAGTATTGGTCATGATCTTACAGCAGTGTTGGATGGAAACAATCAAAATACTTTTGTACTAAATGACTTTTACGAAGCTGAACTGAATGATTTTACCAAAGGTGTTGCTTATTATCCTTTATTCAATTTGGAAGAAGGATTTCATAAAATAGAAGTAACGGCTTGGGATGTAGCCAATAATTTTGGTAGAGGATTTACCGAATTTTATGTCGTCAATTCAGAAGAAGCTGCCCTCCTAAATGTATTAAATTACCCGAATCCCTTCACGGATGAAACTTGCATTTCTTTTGAGCATAATATGGCTGGAAGAGATTTGCAAGTAAGAATTGATATTCATGCCATCAATGGGCAATTGGTTAAAACCATCATTCAAGATCTAAATACCTCTGCTTCGAAAGAATGCATAACTTGGAATGGAACAACCGATGAAGGAAGCCGTTTGGCAAAAGGAGTTTATGTTTATAATGTTAAATTAAAAGACAAGAACCTCGAATCTGATAAATATATTGGAGAGAGTGAATACTCGAAAATGGTTATTTTGAAGTAAGAAAGGATCTAAATTCAGACTGTTGAATGTTAAAATGAAAATCTTTTTAAAAAAAATCATTTTTATTAAAATACCGTTCTAAATAGTTCGTTCATATTTTGGAATTTTTTAAGGTTGTCTTAACAATTCCATTATTATTACTCAAGCAAAGTCAAATTTTTATTGAAAACCCTTAGAATTTGGCAAAACGTTTAAAAAACATACTTTTGCGCGAAGTCTAAAAAGAAGAACGTTTATAATTAGACTTTTGCACCAAAAAATAAATATTTCAATCTCATGAAAAGAGAAATTCTATTACTTTTTGTTTTATCGTTTTCATTTCTAACAACCTCATTTGCTCAGGAGTGTAAGGATGAAAACAGCCGCCACCCAATTACGGGTGAGTTTTGTCTTCGTTCCATCTCTACTGCTGTTCCTTTTTTAAGAATTGTACCTTCTTCACGTGGAGCTGCAATGGGAGATATAGGAATTGCACTTTCTCCAGATGCAAATTCACTGCACTTCAATGCTTCCACTTTGGCTTTTGCCGATAAGGACATGAGTATGGGCGTTACTTTTACACCTTGGTTGAGAGCATTGGGATTGAACGATGTATATCTCGCTTACCTAAGTGGTTACAAAAAACTTAATGACCTACAAACAGTTGGGGTGAGTTTAAGATACTTTTCTTTGGGAAGTATCCAGTTCACTGACAACGATGGTAATTTGTTAAGTCAAGGAAAACCATACGAATTTGAGTTAGCGGGTGCTTTCGCACGAAAGTTGACTGAAAAATTCTCTGCTTCACTTACGGGTAAATTCATTTACTCAGATTTGGCTTCTGGTCAACAAGTACCTGGTCAAGGAGAAACAATTGAAGCAGGTGTAGCTGGTGCAGCAGATGTTGGTTTTACTTATCAATCTCCACTTTCGTTCAATGATATTGATACGGATTTGAGAGTTGGTTTGGCTTTGACCAATATCGGTTCAAAAATTACTTACACCAACTCTGTAAACAGAGATTTCCTTCCGGCAAACTTCGGTTTGGGAGCGGCTTGGAAATTCAACTTAGATAATTACAACACCTTTACTGTTGCAACTGATTTGAATAAATTGATGGTTCCATCTCCTGTTTCTGATGGTACACACCTTAACCAATCACCGATAGGAGGAATCCTTAGTTCATTCGGAGATGCGCCTGCAGGTGGTGGAGAAGAGTTGAGAGAATTGATGTACTCATTGGGTATTGAATATTGGTATGATAATCAATTTGCAGTTAGAGCGGGTTACTTCAACGAGCACGCATCTAAAGGTAATCGTAAATACATGACGGTTGGTTTAGGTTTGAAATACAATGTTTTCGGATTAGACCTTTCTTACTTGGTACCGACAACAAGTCAACAAAATCCATTGGATAATACTTTAAGGTTTACATTGATTTTTGATTTTGGTGAGCAAAGTCAAATCACTGATAACTAAGACTTAAAAAGTCTTTGTATAATGTAAGAAGCCCTCTCAAATTTGTTTGAGAGGGCTTCTTCTGTTTTAAACTTTACCATTTATTTTAGAATAAACATTTTTAGAAAAATTGACTCAACATCTAACAAAAGTTAAGTTTTCGCGCTTCGCCCAATCTTTGATAATTTTCAAATAATTGTCGTCAGGTGTTTCATTAAATTTAGCTTTCGCTTGTACAATTTTTCTGCAATTTGAAATTTCCATTGTCACGATACTTTTCCAAGTTTTATTCCAAAGCATTTTTTTTAAACTCCAAATCGAAAGAGCACCAATAGAACAACGCCTTGAATATCCTCCAACACAATGACTCATGACTTGTCCTTCTCTTCTCAATTCTGTGAGCGTCGTTATTTGAATAATTTTGTAAAGACCATTTTCAGATTCAAAATCGTTGTAATCAGCTCCTTTCCAAACTTTATATTTGCTGTATTGTGGAAAACGTGTCAGTCCAAGTTCCTCATAATATTCTACTACTAATCTAATGAATGAAGCGGATGTTCTACCTCTTAAATTGAAATTCGGTTCATCTTGAATCAGGTGACGAATATATCCAAACAGCTGTTTCATGAAATCTAAAAGGAGCATTTCTTCTCGCCTTGCATGGTCAATCAAATCATTTTTCCACAGTACAATTTTCTGCAAAAACAAGTTATAGGTTTCAAAGTTCCTTACTATGTTTGAGCGTTCGCTTGGATATAAAGCTTCTTTAATAATTCGAGTAGAAAGAAATTTTGCAAAATCATGATCACCGCCTAAAGAACAAATTAAAGCGTAAACATAATCAGGGTGTTGCTGATAAATGTGAGCCATTTTTTTTGTCATTGGAATCCCAAATTTGTACCGACGAATATTACCCCCAGAACCTAATAATATGATTAATGAGATTGGATACTTTGTAGCATCAAAGAGCATCTTTTTGGGTAAGAAATTAATGACCTGACAAAAAGGTGTATTGATAAAATTTTTCCAAATTTCATCGCTGCAATTATGGTCAAACGCTCTTACAAATTTATTAAACCTCGAATTGTATCCTTTTTCGAAATGTTGATAGTAAATTTCTATTTGAGTACTGTGACATAGCCACATAACAAAGTAGAAAACATTGTTTGGGTTATGATTTTTTAGAAATGGAAAACCATTTTCAAAAAATAGAATTATTGCTTTTACGAATTTAGGTCGGTTATCAAAATGGATTGTACAGCTATTTAATATTACTTCAAGGTACTCCCACTCTTGCAAGGTGAACTTGTTTTTCTTTTTAAAAACCAGTTTAATCGTCTTCAAGTGTTGTGAAGTGAATTTTGAAAAATCCAATCTTTCTTTAGTATAAAAGAAATCCCATTCTCCTGTGGAAGAAGGTTTTACAAACATTTTTTGAAGTGATAATATTAACCTGTTATAAAAGAAATGACCTTGTTTTTTTCCATAAACAACATCACAAACTGCCAATGAAAAATCGCTCTTCCAATCCTTGTTTTGGTTGAAAAGTTCAGCTAAATAAAACAGATACTCTGGTTTGATAAGCGGAAACCTCTCATCTTTAAACAATAGAGCAAGTTCATTGAAAAACGCATTTTTCAATTTTTCATCTACATATCTTCCTGACTTGATTTTGACTACATCTGTTGTGCAAAGCGCTTTTACCGTTTCCAGATACCTATTGGTGTCTGGGTTCTTTGATGGTGTTTTGTACCCGCCATTGGCGAGTGCCATTAGTTGATTGCTCAAGTAAGCTCTTTCAGATGCCGCCGTTACGGTACCCTGGGCAATAACTCCATCGACCTTCGATAAAGTTGCCATAATAAAAAATGATTGATTCGATTAGTTGGTTATTACTTTCGAATCAAGTACCGATGGCGTCCTATTTTTGAAGTGTAAAACATGGTAAGAAATCTTGGTTTTTGTGATAACATGTTCTTAAATGCATAAATGATTTATTTAGTTCCCAAAAACATTTTTGAATTTTAAACTTTATCTATTTTGCCGTCCTAACATTTGAATCATTATGTACAAAAGCGCAAATCAAGTTTCCGAAAAACTGCTCATGGCAGTCAAGATGAATACCTCAACCACGGAGTTGATGGAAGAGTTAGCTACCATGAGATTGGATATGTTGAAAAATAATCTGCAGACCGATCTTTATAAAAAAGCATTTTGGATCAATATCTACAACGCCTTTTTTCAAATTTTAAGAAAAGTAGAAAAGGTCGATAAATCGGAAATTTATACCGTCCAAAAAATAAAAATTTCTGGTGAAATATTTAGCCTCGACGAAGTAGAGCATGGCATTTTAAGAAAATACAGAGCCAAGTTTTCGCTCGGATATTTGCCCAATCTCTTTTTTAGAAAAATCGTAAAAGACCTCGCCGTTGATGAAATTGATTATCGAATTCACTTCGCTCTAAACTGTGGAGCGGCGAGTTGTCCACCAATTGCATTTTATTCCCCAGACCGATTAGGCGTTCAATTAGAAATGGCGACCGCTTCTTTTTTGGAAGGTGAAACGGATATTTTTGAAGACAAAAAAGAGATTCATACGACGCAGCTTTTCCGTTGGTTTTTGGGTGATTTTGGTGGAAAAAGTGGGATTCAAAAAATATTGAGCAACAAATTGAAAGTGGATTCGGCGGACTATAAATTGGTTTATAAAGATTACTCTTGGGAAGAGCAATTGGATAATTACGCATAAGTCTCTGCGAACCTCTGCGTCTCCTCCGCGATACTCTGCGTAACTGCCACGTTAGAAGAGGGTTACGCAGAGTTACACGGAGAACCGCAGAGTTTCGCAGAGCAGGATGAACACTACTCAGTCATTTACTGTTTCGATTTTTCAATAAAAACAATCATGATAAAGATCTTCAATAGCGACGACATCAACCAACTCGAAAGAATCTACCGAATCAATCTCATCAATGCCCTTTCAGGTTTTAAAAGTGTCAACTTGATTGGAACAAAAAGTAAAACGGGGCAGCCCAATGTGGCCGTTTTTAGTTCCGTTATTCATATGGGATCTAATCCTCCGTTGATGGGATTTATCATGCGACCGCTCCCCAATCAGCGAGATACTTACCCCAATTTGAAAAGTACTGGTTTTTACACCATCAATCACGTAACGGAAGCGATTTATAAAAAAGCACATCAAACCTCTGCCAAGTATGAAAAAGGTGTTTCAGAATTTGAAGCATGTGGATTGACGGAAGAATATCACGAAGATTTCGCAGCTCCATTTGTAAAAGAATGTGCGGTCAAAATGGGACTTTCATACGTTGAAGAATACCCAATCAAAGCAAATAATACTATTTTAATAATTGGAAAAATTGAAAAAGTAATTGTTCCAGAATCGATTCTTAAAGATACAGGGCATTTGAATATTCATGAATCTAATTCGTTGACAATGAGTGGATTAGATACGTATTTCAAAACTGAAAAATTGGAAAGAATGCCATACGCACACAAACCTAAACTGTCGTAATGAATATCATGTAGGGTTAAATTGAGTAAGACTAACAAGCGGTTCTTTATCTTTACGTATCAAAAAGGTATGATTATAGCGCTATTCAACAGATAGCTTCTAAACTTTTACAATAGAACTCGTTTTAAAAAATACATGAAGCCCATTTATTGGATAATATTGGTTGGTTGTTTTTTTAGTTGTATGGGCAATCTACAAGCGCAATCTTGTTGCGATAGAGATAATGTAGTGACGCTATGTTATTTGAATTCTAAAGAATATTGCTATTCAAACCAAGGCGGTTGCCCAGGATATAGCCTCGATGGAGTTTATATGGTGGATGCCTTAAAAGAGAAACTTTTATCCGCTGAAAATTTTGGCATAGATGGCAAAGTTAAATGTCAGCTGCAATTAATTAACCTTCCATTTAATCCAAGTCTTCCAACTATTAAAAATACAGGTTGTGATATTGTTTTTTTACCAGCAGTAGTGGTCAATCCCGTAAATAATAATGTAGAACCGTTTTCCTCATTTTTAGGAAATGATATTTTTGATAGTATCATGAAATGGTCAGATGAATGTCCAAGTAACTTGGTAATTGCCTCTCAAGGAGAAGCTTCAAAATGGGGATATACTTTAGTCAATAACAATAATAATAGTCTCAATTTTCCTAAAAAATCGACTTCATTAGATAGAATTTTTGATGGCCCATTTGGGGCTATTGATAACTTTAAGCAGGGGGGAGTTTATCAATTCACATTTTCGAGAATGAATGCTAGTGCTGAAATCCTCGCATTGAATGAAAATGACAAACCAACCATTTTATTAGATACCGAAACCAATGATTTGATGCTCGCCGATATTGGTATTTTTTGTAGCGGTCAAGGGGTGGGGGACATTTCTGAGGGTACGGCTATTGTTACCAACAATGATAAGTTGGCTTGCAATATTTTTGCATTGGCATGCGAAATTGCTTCTGGCGCCCAAAGAACTAATTTAGCTTACGAAGACTGCGAAGGGCCAATCGAATTGCCAGATGGTAGTTTTACAAGTGAGGTTGGTATTTATACCGATACTTTATTGACGGAGTTGAAGTGCGATTCGATAGTCAATATCGAAATCATCCCATGTGAAGAAGTCACTATTCCAAATATCTTTTCGCCCAATGGAGATGGTCGTAATGACTTTTTCAACATAATAACAGAAGCAGAGATTAAGGTCGAGTCTTTTAGGATATTTAATCGATGGGGACAAGTCGTTTACAATAATCAAACGCCAACGGTAGGTTGGGATGGTCGATTCAAAAACATGGATGCTCCTGTTGGAGTTTATGTTTACCACCTCGTTTTTAACAATTCAATCAGTACACGTCGGCAAGAGAGAAGTGGAGATATTACATTGTTGAGATAGGAATTTTTGTACGAAATTGGTCTTAGCTAAAGCAAAAAAGGCTAAACAATGTACGGTACTGCAAAATGAATCCTATTTTTGACAAAAAATATCAGAAATGAAAGAACTATTTTACAGTACCATCCTATTGTTATTCATACATACAATTGGTCATACGCAAAAACCACACCCATGTGGGACTGCTCCAGTAAAAACTCCTTGGTTGAAAAAATACCAACAAAATCCTCAAGCATTTCGCGGAGCAAAAGATAGCATGTTGTTGGTTCCAATGACGATCCATAGCGTCGGAAGTGATAACGGTGGGAGCCATTTTTCTACACAAAGAATCTTAGATGCTTTTTGTACCCTTAACGAAGATTTCGAGCAAGCAGGCATTCAATTTTTTATTAAAGATGAGATTAGGATCATCAATAACTCCGCAATAAATTCTCATACAGATTATTACTTAGGAGGTCGTTATATGAACGAAATGGCGGATACCAATTCCATCAATACCTTCATCGTAAGCAATCCCGCTGGAAATTGCGGCTATAATATTTTTTGGTCGCACATGATGCTTGGAAAGAACTGTGCAGGCCCAGATGATCATACTTGGTCACATGAGGTAGGGCATCATTTTCAGTTGCCTCATCCGTTTTTTGGGTGGGAAAATGGACAAACTTGGGATGACTCTACACCGCCTAATTTTTCGAGTCCTGCCCCTGAATACGTCACTACAAATTACACCCAATTTTTTTACGAATGGGCAGAGGATACTATCATCGTAGATACTGCTTATGTTGAAAAAGTTGATGGTAGCAATTGCCATGAATCAGCGGATGGGTTTTGTGATACCAAACCTGATTATATCGCCAATCGGTGGAATTGTAATGCGGACTCATTGAGTTCAACCATGCAAACAGATCCGAATGGTGAAAAATTCCAATCTGATGGTTCTCTCATTATGTCTTACTCAGATGACCGTTGTGCCAATCGCTTTTCCGATGAACAGATTGCAACGATGCGCGCTTTTTTATTAGAGCAAAAACAAGCGGTTTTTAGAACACCAGTTACGCCACTCGCTGCAGTAGAAGAACCAATCGAAATGATATACCCAAGTAATGCAGAAGCGGTTCCTTTTAACTCCGTAGAATTTCAATGGGAGCCAGTTGCTAATGCAACCGACTATATGTTGCAGGTAAGTCGATTACCTACTTTTCCTCAATACAATGTAAATGAACGATTGACGTCTAATTCATTCACTACCAATGATTTAGAGCTGGATAAGACTTATTATTGGAGAGTTAGAGCATTCAATAATTTTAGTACTTGTTTGCCTTGGTCGCCTGTACAAAACTTCACAACTTCTGAGATTTCCGCTGTTGCTAAAATTGATAATTTGAACGAATTAACCGTTTATCCTTCAATTTTAAAATCAGGAAATTCCTTCTCTTTAAGGATAGAATCCTCTGAATCTATTAGTGGTCAAATTCAAATTTTAGATACGAATGGCAAGCTGATGCTTTCGCAAAAAATGAATCATTTAGCTGGAGAGCAGACCTATGCTTTTGCCACTGATAACTTTAGAAAAGGTATGTATTTGGTAGGATTGATGACGGAGAATGGTCGTGTTTTTAGGAAGTTGATTGTGGAGTAAATTTCAATTGTTTAATTGTCAAAATTGTTTGATTGCTAACTGAGAACAATTTTGACAACCAAAACAATATCAACAATTAATTCATCACATCAAATACCTCACCGCCAACTCATACCCACGCGTCCCCAATCCAACAATCACGCCTTCACAAACGGCTGACAAAAAGGACTTTTGACGAAACTCCTCACGCGCATAAACATTAGAAATATGAACTTCGACCACAGGTGGTTCAATCGCAGAAATCGCATCTCGAATCGCAATTGAAGTATGAGAATAAGCACCTGCATTCAAAACAACACCATCGTAATCATAATTTGCTTCATGCAATTTATCGATGATTTCGCCTTCATGATTTGATTGAAAATAATTGATAGTAATCGTCGGAAACTCTTGCTGCAAAATGAGCAAGTACTCTTCAAATGTTTCTTCTCCGTAGATTTCTGGTTCACGTGAGCCTAAGAGGTTGAGGTTTGGGCCGTTGATGATAAGCAACTTCATAATGCTTGGTTTTGTGATTTGTAGCTCGCGCGAGGCTCAGCCTCGTGTGTATGATCATCAGGCGTCTCGCCTGTGTATCTCGACTTGTTGGTTAGAAACCAACTGATCCTTCACACGAGGCAGAGCCTCGCGCGAGCTATGACTATTTTTTTAAAGAAATATTTAACAAATTATCAATTTCATCCACAATATCAATAGCCACTTCTGTTTTCAATTTCAATTTTAAAGGCTTTTCGGTTCCATCTTTGAAAATGAAAGTCACCTTGTTGGTGTCATGTCCAAAACCAGCACCTTTATCGTTTAGAGAGTTTAAAACGATAAAATCGAAATTCTTTCTTTCTATTTTTCCTTTGGCGTTTGCTTTTTCGTTGTTGGTTTCGAGGGCGAAGCCGATTGTCAATTGGCCTTTCTTTTTGACTTGACCGAGTTGTTTGGCGATGTCTTTTGTTCTTTCTAATTTGACGGCCATGTCGCCTTCTTTCTTTTTTATTTTTTTATCAGAAACTGTTTTGGGTCGGTAATCTGCAACGGCTGCAGCCATTACGGCTACGTCTGCTTTTTTGAAGTGTTTGGTAGCAGCTTGGTACATTTCTTCAGCAGAAGTTACTCGAATGGTTTCCACGCCTTCCTCTTCTGTTTTTTGAGAAGTTGGACCTAAAACTAAAAAGACCTTTGCTCCGCGCGCTGCCAATTTCTCAGCAATCGCAATCCCCATTTTTCCAGTTGAACGATTCCCGATAAAACGAACTGGATCAATTGCCTCATAGGTTGGCCCAGCAGTTACCACCGCCACTTTTCCTTTTAGTGAAAGCTTTTTATTAAAATGATTGTTTAAAAAATCGACGATATCTTCTGGTTCAGCCATGCGTCCATCTCCAACCAATCCACTTGCCAACTCACCATGACCAACTGGTATGATTTCGTTGCCGTATGATTTTAAGGTTTCGATATTCTTTTTGGAAGCAGGGTGTTTCCACATGTCCAAATCCATGGCTGGCGCAAAAAATACTGGACATTTTGCCGAAAGGTAAACCGCACCAACCATACTGTCACAAATGCCATTGGCCAGTTTTGCCAAGGTGTTGGCCGTCGCAGGCGCAATGACCATCGCATCTGCCCACAATCCCAATTCGACGTGATTGTTCCAACTTTCTTCCGAAATCACTTCTGTATGGACTGGTCTCTTGGATAGGGTAGCGAGTGTCAACGGTGTAATAAATGCCGCAGCCGATGGCGTCATAATCACCTGAACCTCAGCGCCTTGCTTTATTAATAGGCGAGTAAGGAATGCCGCTTTGTAGGCAGCAATACTTCCAGTTATTGCGAGTATTATTTTTTTGTTTTTCATTGAGGGCAAAAGTAAGGATTTGGCGATTAAAAGTTTTAAATAAGGAAAAATACACTTCGAATTAGATAGTCTTCATAAAAAAAAAGACCCATCCCGAAGGATGAGCCTTTAATTTTAAGCACTTCTATTCGAAAATTAAATTTTCGATATCATCTTGGTTCCCAATGCAGAACCATCTTTATCCATCATTTGTATCCAATAATTTCCTGCTTTCAGTTTTGAAAGATTAATCCACTGGCGTTCACCTTTTGCCAGATTCATCAATTGTTTCCCAGCTAAATCAAAAACTCTGAGTGAGTGAATAACCTGAGTTGGATCTTCTAATGTAAACAATCCAGCACTTGGGTTCGGATATACTTCAATTTGAAATTGAGACAACTCTTTGGTTGAGGAAAGGGCAGAATCAAATGTATAGTAAGCAAATACATTGGTGTTGGGATCTGAGGCATAGGCCACTTTCATTTCAATCAAGGCATAGCCAGAGTATTGTCCATAAGTATATACATGGACATCTAAAACAGAGGAGGCGTTAGGTCCTATTTCTATCTCTCTTTCACTAACAGGAGGGGTGTAACATTGTATTTGATCACAGATTGCACTTTCCCAACCATCAGTCATTTCAATGATTTTTCTTGTCCATTTGAAATTTCTAAGTTGTGGAATCTTGTTGGTGAATTTATTTTTTCCAACCACATCGTCCAGCTCCATGATGGGGGAGAATAAAGAGTCTTTTTCAATTTCAATCTGAGCTGAAATAAAAGGGAGTTGAAAAAATATTCCAAAACAAAGAATAATTAATTTCTCTTTCATAATTTGAATTTAGAGTCAAAAAAAGGACGCAGGAAAACGAATTTTCCTGCGTCTTATATTTTAATTTATTGATTAATGTAATACCGTAAATTTCTCAATCAATTTACCAGACTCATTTGCCATTTGGATGTAATACATTCCATTAGTTAAATCACTAACGTTTGTTGTAATGCGCTGATTGCCAGTTGAATAGGTTTGGTTTGCAATCGTTCTTATTCTTTTGCCAACCACATTGAAGATAGCTATTTCTACAGGTAGTGATTCAGTAGTTTCAAAATCAATCGTTATCTCATTTGAAGATGGATTTGGGTATAATGTTAACTCATTTACTTCCTCCAATTCGTTCACAGACGTTGCTCCTTCAATTCCAACGGGGTTAGAAAATTCTGAATAATTAATTAGTAAGCTTTCATTATCATAAATAGAAATTCCTTGATCGTCTATCAAAGAAAAGTAGGTATCAACGCTGAAACTAGCCATTCCATCAGCATAATCATCTAATAATCTGAAGGTGTAACAATCAGTGGTATTGGGCAGTGTAATGGTTTCTTTTACCAATTCCATAGCTCCATAGGCTCCAGGGTCATTTTCGGTAGCTATTTGAGCTCCACCACCGCTATCACGAACAACTTCATTCCCTCCAGAAGCTACCACTTGCCCAGAAGAATTAACTAATTCCCAATAAGCCTCATATCCAAATTCATCAATTTGCATTTCAAGGTCAAGCGTAGCTGTTTTAGCACTTCTTCTTTCGAAGTCGGGAGCGAATATATTTTTATATTCATTTGTGTCTGTTTCTCCATTCACAGATCTGATAGAGAAAAATAGAGGACCGCTTTCGTTAATGATTACTTCAGGCAGGTCAGAAATGAATCCATATCCTCCAGATGCAATGCTTCCAGACCAATCATAAGTATATTGCAATCCTGAAAACGTAGCAGCATCAATTTGCAAAGAAGTTATTTCATTTGTTCCTACATTTTGGATAGTAATTTCAGGATTGTAATTGAGATCAAAACAGAAGTTGCCTGATTCACCACTGTAGTCAACTATTGTGGCATTGTTATTTATTGCTTTTCCTCCCGATTGCATTCCAAATGGTTGTACATCTACTTCTCCAAATTGACCTCCTTCGAATAAAACAGTACCATCAGAATCTATTAATTTGTAATAGCCTTCTCCAAAATCTTGAGAAAAAATCCCATCACTAAAGGCATCATAAATTTTAAATTCAAAACAACCATCTTTAGGGATAGGTAATTTTGAGGTATGTAAAGTATTTGGTTCTAAGGTAGAGTAGTTATTGGTTCCTCCGACAACTTGGGCATTTCCACCAGTGTAATATGCATTTCCATTTTCGTCTAAAATTTCCCAATAAGTTTCTTCTGAAAAATCATCGGTTAGTAATTCTAATGTAATGTAATTGTCTTGAGCGTCTAATACAAGTTGGGTAGATACGGTGATCTGATTGTTAGAATTGTCTTCATCATCTATTCCATTTACAGAAACGACCTCAATTTCAAAATCAGTGGATTGAGAAATCATTACCTCATCAAAAAAGATGCTAGCTGTTTGGAAAGTAGATAAATCACCTGACCAGCTATTGGTTTCAACAACCGCTCCGTCAATGCTAAGCTCTAATTCTGCTTCGGTGATTTTTTGGTTTCCTAAGTTTTGAAGCAATACGGATGGGGTAAATGAACCAGTTCCACAGAACTTTCCTTGTTCACCAGTGTATTGCAAAATTCCCATATTGTTATCTCCAAATGCTGGTACACAGTTGTCGTTTAATGCATAAATTTCATTTTCTCCAACCTGTTCAAATTCAGTTACAATTCTATTCTGACAAATATGGTAAAGTGTAGGATAGTAAGTGATTTCATATGCTTCAGCAATATCAGCATTGTCAATAATTGGATAATGAACACCATCTGTCCAATCGCCCAGCGTATTTTCACAATCTCCATAAAGGCATTCTACAGGAGTATTAGCATCACCTTCAATCATGATGACTACCATTTCGTCAGTTCCATCAGGGCCATACATTTCATGAAGTCTATCTAAGGTTCCACTAGTGTGATAGCTCCAACATGGGCCACACCAAGTTGCAGAAACATCTAAAACGACTGACTTTCCTGAATCGAGAATTTCATATAGATTCCAAGTTTTTCCATTAATATCTGTGGCGGTAAAGTCTGGAGCAATACTACCAGATGGCAATTGAGCCATTAATATTGATGACATTAATAAGCCACAAAAAAGAGAAGTAAATTTTTTAATCATGATCTGAAATTTTGAATTTATTAAGATTTGACTCTAAAGTTAGCTTTCAAACGGGTAGAAATTTAGGACAAATTTTTAAAAAAATGGGTTTGATGTTTTATTAGGATTTTAGTTCGTTTATCTTGTTTAGGGCTATTTTTGTATGTTTTGTCCTTTTTTATACCAATAATTCTACAATATTGATTTAGTTTTAAGCTCTAAAATGGAATTTGTATGAGTGAGTTCGTTCATGGGTTTGTACAATCAATGACAGTCAGAGAGCGGTCGTATTTCCGCCGATTTGCAAAACTGTATGGGGATAGCTCCAAAAAAAATTACCTATTGCTTTTTGATCATTTTCAAAAAGTAGAAGACTACGACCATCATGACATAAAAGCACATTTTGTAAATACACCTATTGGAAATAATTGGAGTTCGGAGATAAATTATCTTCAGGGACAACTGTTGAAAAGTATGGCCAATTTTCATTTGGATAGTTCTACAGAAATGAAATTGCAAAAGTCCATTCTTTACATTGGTTTATTGATTGAGCGGGGTTTTCAAAAACAAGCTTTGAAAATTTTGAGAAAATCAAAAAGTTTGGCCTATCAAATTGAAGATTTTTCAACCATCTTAAAATTTATACAATTAGAAGAAGAGATTTTGTTTAGAGAAGGGGTTATAGGTTTTACAAAAAAACTTGAGGAGCTAAAAGAAGAAAGAATTGATATTTCTGATAAAATCATTAATCTAAATCAGATAAGGTTAATTCGGGAACAAATAAGAGAGCTTCATTTTTCAGAAACTTTTATTCTTAACAAAGATGATTTCCCTTATTTTTATAATAATGAACTTTTGGAATCTGCCGATAAGGTATTGAGTATTCGTGGTATGGAACATTGGCTCTACATAAAGTCGATTCAATCCTATCTCTTGATGGACTTTGAAGTTTCTCAAAAGGTGAATCTCGAAATGATCCACTTTTTGGAAAAGGGTAGTGCAATTTTTAAGTTGTCAAAAGTATTGGTTCCTATCAGTAACTATCTCTACTCGTCGGCTTTGATTGGTGATGAGGTCGGCTTTCATAAAATGATATTGAAATTGAGAACTATGGAAGATCACCCTAAACTCAACAAGGTTTACATCACTTATATTCGCTTAGCTAGGACGTTAGATCTTTATTATAAAATTGATGACCTTAACAATACAAAAATAATAATTGAAGAATCGATTGCATTTATAAAGGAAAAAGAAAGTGAATTGGGTGTCACACAGTTTAGTTATTTAAACTTCTTGGTGGTCAGAGGATGCATAATGACAAAGCAATATGCCTTGGGTATAAAAATTATAAATATTGCAATCAAAATAGGAGTATTGGAATACATGATGGTTCATAGCAGATTATTTTTGCTCCTCATGTATTTCGAATTAAAATGGACAGATATGCTTACCTCAGAAGTAGAGTCATCTTATAAATTATTTAAAAGACATAAGGTACAAAGCGAATTAAGTAAAACTTGTTTGAAGTTTTTTAAAAGCAGTGTCAAGACGCCACATCGATTGTCACTTCATTCTCAAAAATTAGTTTTGAAATTAGAAGAAATAAAAACCAACCCTAAAATGGCTATTGAGTTTGATTTTTTTGATTACTTAAAATGGGCAAAGGAGCAGTTATAAATATAGCTCGGAAATTTCTATCCCAGTTTTTTCGCCTGATAACTTTTAGGGGTCTCCCCAAAATAATCTTTGAACGATCGACTAAAATTATTAGGGCTCGAAAAGCCGACTCGGTAGGCAATTTCAGAAACAGTGGCGTTATTTTCTACCAACAATCGCTCGGCAGTTTCCAACCTGATTTGACGGATAACCTGAGAAGGAGATTTGCCTGTGCTTGATTTTATTTTTTTGAAAAGTTGAACACGGCTGATTTTCATTTGCTCAGAAATACCATCGACAGAGACATCACCATCTTCCATATGACTTTGTACCAATTCGATAAATCGCTCCAAGAATGGGTCCTTTTGTTCCATTAGTGATTCATCTTTCCATGCAATTTCAAGTGTATGAGAGGTTGGCTCGACGGGTTCAGGTTTTCTGTAAAGGAAATAAAATAGCAAACCCAATGGAACTAAACCCAAAAGAAGCCAAAGCGTTTTATTACTGTTTTTAGAATTAGGTTGTTCGAGTTTTGATTGCTCGTATTCTTCCATTAATTCGAAAAGTTCCTTTGAATGGAGAATCTCTTCGACTTCGGCCAAATCTTCATTTGATTCATCATAAAATTTGAGCGCCTCCTCAAATTTTCCTTGTTTTTTATAAATTTTCGCGATTACTTTTTTTGATTCGGCAATGGCGGCTGGTTCTTTTACTTCCTCCAAAGTTGCAATACATTCTGCAATCAATGAATCAGAAAGTTTGAAATTCCCTAAACCATAAGCGATTTCGGCAGCATAGGCATTTAAATTATTAACACGAGAAGGAACATATTTTTCAATATACTTTCTGCCCTTATTAATTACGGCCTGTCCTTTTTCCCATTGTTTACTATGCCGATATAGATCCGCGGTAAGTAAAGTGCAATAGGCCAGATCCCAGCCACTCTCATTTGCAGTATAAATGGAATCTGATTTCAACATTGCTATTTCTGCTTCGTCATATTTTTCTTGAAACATTAAAACAATTCCCAAGTTGTTGAGGGTGCTTCCAAGTTTAGATTTGTCATCCATTTTTTTACAAATGGCAATTGAATTTTCTAATTCACGTTGCGCCTTATGATTTTGTTTCTGATTCGAATAAATAGCGCATCTGATGGTATTATTATTCAGGTAAGTTCCATAAATGTAGTCATCGAGCGAATCACGAACCATAGCCAATTTATCAGCAACTGAATCTAAAACGATACTCAATCTAAATGCCTCGTGAAATTCACCATTGTTGAGATTAACCCAAGTTTGAGATAAAATAATAGCTCGATTCCCAATCAATTTTTCTTCCTCCGAAAATCCAGAATTTGCAATCAACGAATCAGCTTCTTGCACATATTTTTGAGCGGCAAGTGTATCATAGGAGTTGATCATTTTGATCAAGGTGCTCAAGGTTCTTACTCGAGTCAATCCTTCGCAGCTTTCCAATTTGTCTATTTGTTTTTGGACTGCAGGCGGATACTTATTCGCCGAAAGGCAGATAGGAAGGACAAAAAGGCATAGACTCAGCCACCAAGAAGTGCTTAAATTTTTTCTCATAGTAATTGTTAACCATCGTGCGGGGGGATTACAAATTTACTAAAAAACTTTGGTCGAGGCTATATAACTATTGGGTAGAATTTTGCGGAGAGGGTAGGCTTCTTTTTATTAAATGAAAAATGAGTAAATGATATGATGATTAAATGGAGTGCTTTTGCTATCAAATGAAGTGTACTTCGAGCGCAGCCGAGGTGCACAAAAGTAGAAATCGGTTCTTTGCTCTTGTGCTTCTCGGCTGCGCTCGAAGCACAGATTGTTGTGAATCAAATATTTTCCTCAATCCACCCCCTGATATATTGAAAACCACAATTTTCAGGTGATGTTTTTTCGTGGAAATCTTTACCCCATTTACCATTTCTATTAATTGAAGCCCAAGTGCAAATACCGTTTTCGTATTTAATTTTAATCACTGAGGCCATCTTATATCCAAAATGTGAATAGGTGAGTAAACCATCTAAATTACCATCTTTGAAATGGCCGTGATACACCACTTTATTTTGAAAATCATGAAGGTCGGTCGCTCTTTTCTTAGAATAGCCGATGACGCGAAAGTCGCCTTCTTTTTTGAATGGTTCCAACTGCGGTCTTTTGTATGAGACAATTCCATGAAAGGTATAAGCTTCTTCGATGTCCAAGCCAATCAATGTGGACACATCTATTTTAGATTTTTTGTAAATGGTTTTTAAATATTTTTCTTCGGTGGATTGAATTTTAGATTTAGAAGGCTCGACCAATGCGCCACCGTATGCCCAACCAACGATTTCTTTCCCTACGGAAGGGTTTGAAAATTTCACTTTTTTCCAATTGGAATAACGCATCGCTCCTGCGATTTCAATCGAATCTTTGTGTGTACTTTCTTCATTTAAAAATAGCGCTTTATCTCCAAAATCTAAATGACCGACGATTTCGCTTTCCAAATTTGGTTCTGCTCTGACTCGCAATTTGTCAACTATCGAAAGCAGATATAAGTCATGTCTATCGGGAAAAACTTCATCTAATTTTTTTTCGATTCCTTCATCTTTTTTGAAAAAGAAATGCTTTACGAGTCTGAAAAGACCTTCATCCTTTTTCTTTTTGATATGAGAAATGGTATCAAATGCTGGTTTGTATTGATAAAATTGATAGCCGCCAAAACAAATACTTGTGATGCCCAATGCCAATCCGATAATCGGCATGGTGAGATTTTTATTTTCCTTTTTTAATAAATGATAAGTGATGCCCGAGAATATGATTCCGAAAAATCCCAGCCCCATACCATAAGCGCCGATAAAAGGAATAAAGCATATGAGGAAACCAAGGAATGCGATGCCGATGCCGAAACAGCCGAAGATTTTGGGGTTTGCGTTGGATTTGTTTTTCATTTGGGTACCGTTTTTAGTTCGTTTTCAATTTTATTTTAAATCGCTCAATCTGTCTACGATGTCTCAATATATGAACAATCGCATGTTCGAGTAATTGATCCACGTCATATTTTTGACCCCACCTCACTTTGATTTTTTTATCAGGATTGTATTCTTCCAATTGCAATTTTGGATGGTCTTGAAAAAGTTTTTCGTTGAACGCAAACATGTCGTTCAGTGCTGTTTTATATTCATCAGCGGAGTTCAATAATTCCTTTTTTTTATAATCAACTTCCTCGCCCAGCCATTTTCTGATTTCGATAACATATGTATAACCAGATTCAATGACGTGGCTCAGAATCGTTTGAATCGACCGACAATCTTTATCTTTGGTTTCATGATCGACTATAGTAGTTAGATCACTTTTGGATAGGGGAGTAATGACTTCTTTCAATTCCTCAATTGACTTTTCGTATTCATCTAATAGGGCGCCGATGGCTCCGTTGTCTCTGTATTCTTTCATGGTTATTTCCTTTTTCTTCGATTGTGAAACATATAAATCAAAGATAATGACCAATTTCTAATTTTCATTGCTTGTAAGGAATCTAACTTTTCGAGATTTGAAAAGGAGTGCGCATATTCTAAATTGATACCTAAATGTTCGCGTGGATAATAGACCAGACCGCCCAATGCACTCAACTTATATTTATTGAAATTTTGACTATCGGTCACGTCAATATCCAGATTATCTCTTGCCTTAAAATTTACTAACCTTGAATAGGACACGCCAGCTACAAAGTGCAATCTATAATATTCTTCCTCATCTGGATCATCCATCCAATCCATAAAAGTGATGGTCAGTGGAATGTCCATATAATCCAAACTTACGTTTTTATAAGCATCTAATGGTGAAGGAGTATGGCTTACGATATTTCCTTTTTTGCTATACAAAATATCAATACTCGTTCGCAACTGTCGCTTTACATCGACACTAATTCGTCCTCCGAGTTTATAACTGATGAAATTATAGGCGTTCTTTTCGGAGCCGTTTAACTTGCTGAGATTCATTCCAGCGATTAGCCCTGACTTGAATGTTTGGGCGTTGAGTGTTAGAGTTGTTAAACTTATAAATAGAAATGTTATACTTTTTTGCATAAGACTTTAGAAGCGTTTTCTAAGTTGCAAGAAATGAGCAAAACAGAAATAAGGAATACTAATTTGAATTTCATCTGAGGTAGTTTTTGTTTGGATACAACGTGGATTTCATCAAAGTTATTAAAACTTTGAACTAACAAATTTTATTAAAAATAAAAACAAATAATTTAATTTTTAGAAACAATTTGTATTTTTGCATGAAATTTATTTCTTAACTTAAAACCAACCAATTATGAAAATTCTCAAGTGGATACTTGGCATAATTGCCTTATTAGCATTATTATTTCTTGCAGCTGGATTTATCACTCCTACCATTTCTTACGATAGCGAAATTACGGTAGACAAACCAATAAAAGAAGCTTGGGCCGTAATGAGTGATGAAACCAAAATCTCTCAATGGCTGAAAGGAATTACGAAGGTGGAACATGTGAGTGGTGAAAAAGGAAAAGTAGGATGCGTCACGAAATATACCTTTGTTGAAAATGGACAAGAGTCCATTGTTGTGGAAACC
>CALHBQ010000392.1 GCA_937930815.1 uncultured Saprospiraceae bacterium
GATTTTTTGGATGAAGAAAATATTGAAAAAGTAAGAGCAAATATAAAAGAGATGGAAGCCAAATATGGGGAAGATGACCCCGATATCATAGAAGCAAAAGGCCATATTAAAGATTTTTTCGAATTAGATTAAGCTATGAAATTCATTCATAAAAACACCCAAAACGAACCACCTTCGTTAGAAGATTGTCGTACTACACCTGGCAGCAATTTTGACAGTTGCAACAAGAATGATATGCGAGTTGCTTTAATTGAAGAACAGGGAAATGTTTGTGCCTATTGTAATCAGAGAATTAACAATGAAACAGACGAAAAGGGCAAACAAAAAATGAAGATCGAGCATTGGGAACCACGAAACTCCGCTAATGAAATGCAATGGAATAATTTACTCGGAGTTTGTTTGGGAAATCTGGGTTCTCCTTCAAAAATTCAACATTGCGATACAAAAAAAGGAAATACATCAATCCAAATATCTCCACTAAACCAATCTCTTTTAAACCAAATTAAATACAGAGCAAACGGAGAAATTTACTCAGAAAATAAAAATCTGAATATAGATTTAAGCGAAACTTTAAATTTAAACTTCCCATTATTAGTAAATCAAAGAAAAGCAGTTCTCAACTCAATAAGAATTAACATTAAGCAAACCTTTAGGAAAAGGAAGGTAACAACCGCTTTTTTGAACACAGAGATAAGAAGATGGGAAGAAAGATCAAATGGAAAATTCAATCCTTTCTGCGATATAGCCGTATTCTACCTCAATAATAAATTACGGCAAATTTGAAACTATCCATCATCATCGTCAATTACAATGTGCGCTACTTTTTGGAGCAGTGCCTACTCTCTGTGCGTCGCGCAGTGGAGGGAATTGATGCGGAAGTCTATGTGGTGGACAACAACTCCAAAGATGACTCAGTGGAAATGGTTCGGCAGAAGTTTCCAGAAGTAAAACTGATTGCCAATCAAGACAATCCTGGCTTTTCAAAAGCAAACAATCAAGCCATACGAGTCTCGAAAGGAGAATATGTTTTGCTGCTCAATCCAGATACGGTTGTGGAGGAAGATACTTTTTCGAAATGTATCAAATTCATGGAGGCGCATCCTGATGCGGGTTCTTTGGGTGTAAAAATGATTGATGGGAGTGGTAAGTTTTTACCAGAAAGTAAACGTGGTTTTCCTTCTCCGTGGGTAGCGTTTTGTAAGACGTTTGGACTATCGACCTTCTTTCCAAAATCGGAAACTTTCAACAGATATCATCTCGGTTATTTGAATGAAAATGAAAACCATGAAGTCGATGTACTCGCAGGTGCATTTATGTTTATGCGCAAATCGGTTTTGGATAAAATTGGTTTGCTTGATGAAACCTTCTTCATGTATGGAGAAGATATTGACCTTTCCTACCGAGTGCAATTGGGTGGTTTCAAAAACTATTATGTTGCCGATACGACCATCATTCATTACAAAGGAGAGAGTACTCGGAAAGGCAGTTTAAACTATGTAAAAGTGTTTTACAATGCCATGATCATTTTTGCAAAAAAGCACTTTACAGGCAATCAAGCATGGCTTTTTGTTTTGATGTTGCAGGCTGCGATTTGGGTGCGAGCAGGGATGACGTTGTTTGGCAATTTTTTCAGAAATGCGTGGATGCCATTTGTCGATTCGGTGATTATGGTTACTGGAATTTGGTTTTTGCAAGGCTTTTGGGCCAACTACCATTTTGATAGACCTGAATATTTTGATTCGCCAAATTTCTATTTTTTCAATATTCCTTTTTACCTAATCTTTTGGTTATCAAGCATTTACCTCAGCGGAGGATATGATCGACCTTTAAAAATAAAAAATCTGATTCGAGGACTTTTACTTGGAACTTTATTTATGACTGCAACTTATGGGTTGATACCAAATGAGTTTCGGTTTTCGCGAGCGTTGATTTTGTTGACGACGATTTGGACTTTGTTTTTGACGGTTGGCTTTCGATTGTTTTTGCATTTTTGGAAAAATAAAAACTTCGATATCGGCTCAGTTGCAGAGAAGAATATGGTCATCGTTGGCTCGCAACAAGAGGGTGATAAGGTGATGAAACTACTTCAACAAGCTGGTGTCCAAAAGAAACTCATAGGCCTCGTTTCTGCCAAAGAAACTAACGATAAATCAACACATCTCGGAAGCGTCAAAGAACTTGACGATCTGGTACACATTTATAGAATCGATGAAATCATCTTTTGCTCTTCTGATGTTTCGGGTCAGCAAATTATGCATTGGATGACGCAACTTGGGCCAGAGGTGGCTTACAAAATTTTACCACAAGAAAGCTACTCTATCATTGGAAGTCATTCTAAAAATACGCCAGGCGAATTGTACACGGTTGACATTCAATACAACATCGCATCACCGATGAATCGACGCAATAAACGGGTCTTTGATTTAGGTATCGCGCTGTTGATGATTCCACTTCTACCCTTCCTTTTTTTGGTACTAAAAAACAGATTCAATTTTTTGAAAAATTGGATTCAAGTAGGGGTCGGACAAAAAACATGGGTCAGTTATAATAGAAACACTAAAAACGAAAATTTACCAAAAATGAAGTCTTCCGTCCTTTCACCGGTTGATGGCTTAAGACTAAAACTCTCTGATGAAGCAACTATACAAAGACTTAATTTTTTATACGCTCGCGATTACGAAGTCGATCGAGATTTTGAAATCCTAAGAAAAGGATGGAAAAAATTAGGCGCTTAATAGACTTTGAAAATTAAGAACACACATCAAAATTTTAAGAACAAATAACAGACTAACCCACATCGTAAAAGCTGTCTTGAGAACAGACTAACGCTTGATATGAATTGGATCCAAAAAATCAATCTCTGGTTATTTTTTAAAAGCATGAATTACATTTTACAGAAATTTCCTATGTAAAAGTTTGTCAAATAGGACTATTTCAAGTTACAAATAGAGAAAATTGATTTTGGTAAAGCTTTGTATTAAGTAGATTTTTGTATTGAACTGAACGAGGATTCAGTTAATCAACTAAACCAAGTTGTATCGCAACTTGAATTTATTAGATAAAAATTCGGTTTTAAAAAATTCATCGATTTTAGGTGAAGTGGCCTTGGCATGCCTAAAACTATATAATTAAAAATTTAAAATATGGTAGCAAAATTTTACTCAACTTTTTAATTAACCAACAAAAATTTTGACCAATGAACTATCTAAAACTGATTTCCCTAACCATTGCACTTTCTATTTCGGTTTCCCATTCAAAAGCACAAACCCGAAAAGGTGATTTGATTTTCAATTTAGGCATCGGCGTTCTCCCAACTTATTTTATGGATGCCAACCAAACGGTCATGCTCCCTATTCAGGCTGGTATTGATTACAAACTATCAGATGTATTTTCGATTGGAATATTTACAGGTTATTCTGCCTATAATAGTTTGCCTGTTGAAAATCGAGATGGTTCTGTTTACACCACTGCTAACAAATCTAAAATGAGCGGTTTGAAATTAGGATTCAACTCTACCAATTTGAAAAAATGGGAACTGTATGGCGGATTTCAATTTGCCTATTCAATGCCAGATGTTGAGTACACAACGTTGGTTCCAGGAGAGCAAAGATTTCCAAGACCAAAAATAAGAAAGGGATTAATATATAGTGGCTATTTAGGCGCAACTGCCTTCGTTTCAAATAGGATTGGAATTTTTGGAGAGATTGGATATGGAATTTCACTTGTCAATTTGGGAATTAAAACAAAAATAATTTCCCATAAAAATATGCGCTGTGACAATAAACGAAAAAGTATAGGCTGTTATTAACCTTCAAAACTTAGGTTATGGGGCGATCATAGGAGTCGTCCCGTAACCATACTTTAGCCAAAAATTAATATTTAAAATCTTAACTGTTTATTAACTAATTAATTTCCAATTGCAGGAATAAAGAGGGTGCAACTATTATTCTAATTCGCACAACAAAAACGAAATAGAGTTTTGCAAATATATGCCTTAAGTCAATGAGCAAAACAATGAATACCCAAACTTCACATACTCACACTACACAAAACTTTATTCTAATTGAAATATAGTTCACCTTTGTATTCGAAATATAATTAACAAAAGACAACAATTAAAAAATAATATTTGGATATAGACTTTTACCTCAAATTAAATTAACCAATCAAAAAGATTTTTAGAATGAACTATTTAAAAGCAATTTTAGCAGCAACTATTATTTTATCAACAATAACTATCACACAAGCTCAATCTATTAAAAAAGGAGATTTGACGGCAAGTTCAAGCATCGGATTACTACCTACTTACTTTATGGATGGCGGAACTACAATTACACCTCCAGTACAAGTTGGAGCAGAATATAGATTAGCAGAAGTAATCTCAATCGGAGCATTCGCTGGTTACTCAAACTATGACGGATTACCTTACGAAAACTTAGATGGGTCTGTTTACCAAGTTTCAACTGAGTCAATGATGGCTGGCCTTAGATTAGGTGTTCATACATCCGCTTTTGACAAATGGGATTTGTACGGCGGCTTCCAATTAGGATATACTACTCCAAATGTAGAATTCACTGTTTTGAATGCAGGTGAGCAAAGATTCCCAAGACCTAAAGTAAGAGAAGGTTTGATCTACAGTGGGTATGTAGGTATCGCTGGTTCAATAACAGATAGAATCGGTGTTTTTGGAGAAATTGGTTATGGTATTTCTTTGATTAGCGCTGGTGTAAAAACGAGAATTTTTACTTCTACGAAATAAGAGCAAAAAGCTCAAGCATTAAATAAAAACATTGTTTCTAAATTTGAAAGGGTCATGCATTGTGCATGACCCTTTTTTTTGTAAAACATATAGCTTTTCAAACAATCAGCGAGGTTTATTTTCTTGAAAGCAACTTTTCATCTTTTTTATCCAACCTATTTTTCAAGTTTTCAACAGTTTTGCTTGGGCCAATCTCGGCACCTAAGTTGAGCATCCACTTTGGAAGGTTGCCTGCTGGATTGATTTTATTGAGATGAACGACAGCAGTTTTGCCTGGAGCAATTTCAGTGAATGTCCATTCTGTATTTAATTCTTCTACTCGAACATAATCATCATTGAGTTTCAAATAATCATTTTTGGCAGAAGACACTAAATGAAAAGATTTGCCATCTGGCGCCCAAGTGTAGTTTGAATGAACAACCACATCTCTATCTCCTGCCGGAAAAGGCATGTCGATTTGTACATAGTAAATATAATTGTTTTGCTCGATGGCTTCGAGCATTTTTGAGTCTCGACATTTGTACATCCAAGTATTGTACTTTGGAATATTGGTTACAAAATCAACGATCTCTTTCATTGATGCATAAATTACAGTTTCCACCTTTACTTCTTTAAAAGCAGTAGATTTTTCAGCGATGGAAACATGAATTTTATCTTCTTTTTCTGAACCTGTATTTTGAGCAAATGAAAAATTGAAAATAAAAAGCAAAAGGAGGGCAAAGAATAATTTTTGAAAGTGTTTCATTAGTATGTTTTTTGAAAAACTGAGATTATAATCTTTTAATTGGACTATAATTAACAGTCGTAGTAACGAATCAGCCGAAGGATTAGTTGTATTGAGTTAAATACAGTTCAAAAAGTATGCGGGAATAAGGAAAAGCGGATTTCTTCAGGTTCTTTTATTACAGGATGTGGCTCCTTCAGAACAACTGAAGCATTGCATTGGAGTTGCATTGAGGTAAAATACTTATCTAAAATTGGAGTCTAAAATACTACCATTAACGAGTCAATTGATGTTCAAAAATCACTTCATTTCTAAGCCCGTGCACCTCCGCTCTTATTTTAACAGAATTCTTCTTCCAATCAATAAAAAACAATCCGAAATTCTTTTGACCAGAAAGCAAATTTTTGACTCGATGCTGATTT
>CALHBQ010000393.1 GCA_937930815.1 uncultured Saprospiraceae bacterium
GAGATAGATTTGTCTTCGTTTCAAAAAGGAATCTATTTTATTAAAATAATAGTCAACGAGTCTTTTGTGGTTCGAAAATTTGTAAAACAGTAACATCTAACTTTTCAGAAACAAATCTCCCGCCCTCTCTGTGTCTCTTGAAAAGGACATGGAGAAGCCTGAAATACGAAGATGCTAACTCACTTCCAAGTCCTCTTCGAGAAGACTCGGAAGAAACGGAAGTTATAGCCCTTAACTTTTCAACCAGAAACAATTCAAGACCTCCTGTCGTTTTCTAAGGTACATCTATGTACCAAAAACCGACAACTCATGTCACCTGATTTTTTAAAGAAAATAGAATTAGCGCATCAACATCCCAAAACACTTCCGGGTGAAGAGGAAATCCATGCATTTATCACCAAGACACTTCAATTCCTTTTTCCGGAGTTGGGCGATGTACGTTTTAATTCAATATTAGAAATACAAACGGCACACAATGTTTTGCGAATCCAATTTGAGGAATTATTAAAAAAGACCAAAGCATGCGATCCAGATTGTACCGCTTCTCTTTCCGAATCATTTTTCAATAGTTTAGAAACGATTTATGATCGCTGTGTTGAAGATGCGGAAGCTATCGTTTCGGGTGACCCCGCTGCCTATAATTATAAAGAAGTAATTCGTACTTATCCAGGTTTTTTGGCCATTGCAATTTATCGAATTGCCAATGTGATGTATCGGCTCGACATTCCATATTTGCCAAGAATCTTTACAGAATACTCACATAGTCGAACTGGGGTTGACATTCACCCAGGCGCAACAATTGGTCAACGCTTTTGCATTGATCACGCAACTGGTATCGTCATCGGAGAAACCACAATCATTGGCAATAATGTAAAAATATATCAAGGCGTCACCCTCGGTGCATTAAGTGTCCGAAAGGACATGGCACAAACCAAACGCCATCCAAATATCGAAGACAATGTTATTATTTACGCTGGAGCGACCATCCTCGGTGGCGAAACTACTATCGGAGCAAATTCCATTATCGGAGGAAATGTTTGGATTACGGAAAGTGTTCCTGCGGGATCTCGAGTTTATTATCAATCACAAGACCAGTTGATTTAGTCAAGTGTGCGGAACTTTAGTTCCGCCAAAATAATCACTCGCGGAACTAAAGTTCCGCATACAACAACAAAAATGTTAGCAAAAAATATAGGAGAACTCATCGGCAAAACGCCACTCGTTAGAATCAACTTTCCAGAGATACCAGACCATGTAGAATTGTATGGAAAACTGGAAGGCAACAACCCTGGCGGAAGTGTCAAAGACCGTCCTGCGTTCAATATGATTCAACAAGCATTGGAGCGAGGTGACATCAATCAGGATTCGAAATTAGTGGAAGCGACCAGTGGAAACACTGGTATTGCACTGGCAATGGTCGCCGCTTCTTACAAACTTGACATGACACTCATCATGCCCGAAAGTGCAACCAAAGAGCGCATCGACACCATGCGCGCCTATGGTGCAACGGTGATTCTAACACCCGCCAAAGGTACTATTGAATACTCTCGTTCGTTAGCGGATAAAATGAGGGATGAAGAAGGTTATGTGTTGCTCAATCAATTTGGGAACGAAGACAATTACCTCGCCCACTACAAAACAACCGGTCCAGAAATTTGGAATGATACCAAAGGGAGAATTACTCATTTCGTATCGAGCATGGGAACGACAGGAACAATTATGGGTAACTCGAAATTTTTAAAAGAAAAGAACCCTAACGTTCAAATCGTTGGGGTGCAACCAGAAGAAGGGTCGCGTATACCGGGCATTCGGAAATGGTCGCCTGAATTTTTGCCTGCGATTTACGATCCAAGTCGAGTAGATCAAATCCGACATGTGAACCGAGACAACGCCATCGCGACCATGCAACGTTTGGCAAAAGAGTGTGGAATTTTTGCTGGCATCAGCAGTGGTGGTGGTCAACACGCAGCCATACAACTGGCTAAAGAATTGACTGAACCTGCGGTGATTGTTGCGATTATTTGTGATCGGGGGGATCGGTATTTGAGTCAGGAGGTTTTCAACGATTGACGAAAGACGGCCGCTTCGCTGACGAGAAACGGATTTTAGCGACCCTTGATCGTACTTTGTTTCGTCATCCATCAGCGAAGCGGCCGTCTTTCGGTCTTTCGTCATTCGTCTTTCCGTCTTCCGTTAAAAAATCATCCCCCATCCAAAACTCGCAATTACCCACAACAACCAAATCAACAACACAAACATTGCAATCAAAACAACGCCTACTAAAATAATGGCTGGCCATGCACTTCCCGTGTGCTTTCCTTCGTCATAATGTTCTTTTAATAAATTGAAATTACGTCGATTGGCTTTAAAACTCAAATCAAAAATATCTCCAATAATTGGAATACTTCCGACCGTCGTATCCAAGAAAATATTCCAAAGCATTTTTATTAAAACGATTCCACTTGCGCCGTTTTTTGCCATGGCGATTATCAATCCGCCTGACATTCCGAAGCTCAACAAATCTCCTGCGTAAGGAACTAAACCCACTAAAAAATCTACGCCGAAGCGAATATCTGTTCCCGGAATACGGAAACGAGAATCCATCAAATCTGTGAGTACGTCGAGGGATTTTAGTTTGGAAGGGGTTGGTTGTATATCTGCCATTTCTTATTTTTTTGGCAAAAATACATCTTTAAAATGACCGACTCAATCCAAAGTCCATTCTAAAAAAACTCCTTTTTTGAAAAATTGAATTATCCTCTGATGCAATATTGTTGGGATTATATTCAAAAGAAGGTTTTGTGTAAACTATAAAACCATTTTTTAATGGTGCCAAAAATTTACACCCACCTCGATAGCTAAGACCAATATTGGTTTTGTAAAGCGGAGCGAGATCAGTGGTGAGACCTTCTCTGTTTTGAATATCGCCTTTGGACGTTTGTGAAATATTAAAAACAAAACCAACCTCGGGTATTAATCTTAATTTCTTTAAACGAATCAGATAGCCCAATTTCACAGGAGCATTGAGCAAACGATATTGATTATAAAACTCAGAAATATTTTCTTTTATCAAAAAGCCTCTTTGCCCAATCAAATTATCAGGGATGTCCTCAGGCTTTAAATTGTCAATATGCCCAATTTGACTTTCAGAAATTCTTAATTTTTCACTGTGCATTACCATTTCTATTCCTGTACCTAAATACCATCTATCAGTAAGTTTTTTATCGATGTCTATCCCTACAATAATAGATTCGAGAACAGTCTCATTTTTGTTACGAAGATTGATATAGTCTTGATTATTCAAATCATTTTTTGAGTTCAAACTCCTAACTTGATAACCTATTCCTGAAAACAATGAGAGAGAAAACTGATTACTTTTTTTGATAGAAATTGGAAGTCTATTCAAGTTTTTTATTTCAAAATCAAAATTGGTGGGCGTTTCAATTACGATTGCGCTTAAGGGTAATGATTCGATTGAATCAACAAATTGCTCTTGCTTTCTTTTATTATCTACTTTAGTATTTGTCGCGAAATTCGATTCTTCAAAAATTGGATATTCCGATGGAACTGTAGTTTCTAAAACCTCATTTTTTTGAATAGTAAAAGCACTTCTTTTAGAATTATTATTGCTCACTTCTAACTCCAAAGAATTAAAAACTTTTGTTTCATTATTTTTCATCAAAGCTTTTTCCTTTTTAAAGGAATTGGATTTATTAAGCAATTTTT
>CALHBQ010000394.1 GCA_937930815.1 uncultured Saprospiraceae bacterium
AAATACGTGACGCAACGAGAAGAGAGTCTCTTAGGAAAAGACCTAAAAGATTTTCATGACACGTTGGCTTCAAGAATTGATGGAAAATCAGCATTGGTGATTGGTGGAGCAGGGACTATTGGTTCTTCTTATATCAAAGCAATGCTCCATTTCAAACCACGAAAATTGTACGTGGTGGATATCAACGAAAATGGATTGGCGGAGTTAGTTCGAGATTTAAGAAGCGCATCAATTTACAATGTGCCGGAAGATTTCAAACTTTACCCAATCAATTTTAGCGATAGGGTTTTTGATAAAATTTTGAAAAACGAAGGGCCGTTTGATATCGTAGCCAATTTTGCAGCGCATAAACACGTTCGCTCCGAAAAGGATCAATACTCAGTTGAGGCAATGGTGGATAACAATGTTTTAAAGGCAAAAAACCTTTTGGATAAATTGTCGAAAAATCCACCTGAGCGATTCTTCTGTGTTTCAACCGATAAAGCTGCCAACCCGGTAAACGTCATGGGCGCCAGTAAAAAATTGATGGAAGAAGTCATCTTGGCATATTCTCGCAAAATGCACATCACTACTGCACGTTTTGCAAATGTGGCTTTTTCAAATGGAAGTTTACCTTTTGCCTTTTTGAGAAGAATGGAAAAAGGGCAACCACTTTCTGCGCCAACAGATGTGATTAGGTATTTTGTATCGCCAGAAGAATCTGGGCAGATTTGTTTGTTGGCTTGTATTTTAGGAGAATCAGGAGACATCTTTTTTCCTGAGCTTTCCAAAAAGGACATGAAAACATTCTCTTACATCGGCGAGTCTTTACTTTCTGAAAAAGGATACACGACCGTTTTTTGCAAAACAGAAACGGAGGCAAAAGAAAAAATGGAAAAAGATAAAGCCGCTAACGAATACGCAGTTTACTTTTTCCCAACCACCACTTCTGGTGAGAAACCGTACGAAGAATTTTTTACGGATAAAGAAGAATTAGATAGAGACACTTTCCACAATTTGGGAGTCATAAAAAATGCCCCTAAAAAATCGGAAGAAGAAATAAACGCACTTTTTGACCAACTTAATTTATTGTTTAAAGAAGAAGAGGTAACGAAGGCTAAAATCGTTAGTGTGTTATCCGATATCATTCCCAATTTCAAACACATTGAAACTGGGAAGAACTTAGATCAAAGAATGTAATGATATATAATTTTCTAAAAAGAGTAATTGATTTTGCATTGTCGTTTATTACGACTTTACTTTTTCTGCCAATTGCAATTCCTATCATCATTGGCTTACGACTTACTGGTGAAGGATATATTTTTTACTACCAAAAAAGAATTGGTATCGGGAAAAAATACTTTGACTTGTGGAAGTTTGCGACGATGCTTAAGAATAGCCCAAACATCGGAACAGGTACAATCACATTGAGAAACGATCCAAGAATCACCCCAATGGGCGGTTTTTTGAGAAAGACAAAAATCAATGAACTTCCTCAAATCGTAAATGTATTGAAAGGCGATATGAGTATTGTTGGGCCACGACCGCTGGTTGATCGTCCGTTCGATGCCTACTCAAAAGAAGTACAAGCTGCAGTCATAAAATCGAAACCAGGAATTACTGGAATCGGTTCGATCATTTTTAGAGATGAAGAAAAGTACATTTCTGAATCGGACATGCATCCACACGAATTTTACGAAAAACATATCGCGCCATATAAAGGAGCTTTGGAACTTTGGTACTCAAAAAACAAAAGTACTTGGGTCGATATAAAAATTATTTTCCTAACGGCATGGGTCATTGTTTTTAAGGAATCCAATTTACCTTATAAACTATTTTCAGACCTTCCTGAAAAGCCAGATTTTTTAAAGAATTAGAATGGGGAAAGTTGCATTAATAACAGGCGTTACGGGACAAGATGGAGCCTATCTTTCAGAGTTACTTTTGAAAAAAGGCTATGTCGTGCATGGTATCAAACGCAGAAGTTCACTCTTCAATACTGGTCGAATTGATCACCTATATCAAGATCCACATATTGATAATCGCAATTTCATTTTGCATTATGGCGACTTGACGGATTCAACCAATATTATACGAATCATAAAGGATGTCGAGCCAGACGAAATTTACAACCTCGGTGCCATGTCGCATGTGAAGGTAAGTTTTGAAATGCCTGAATACACAGCAGATGTTGATGGCATTGGTACGCTTAGAATTTTAGAAGCGATTCGACTTTTAGGTTTAACCAAAAAAACGAAAATCTATCAGGCTTCCACATCTGAACTGTATGGTTTGGTGCAAGAAACACCGCAGACAGAAAAGACGCCGTTCTATCCAAGATCTCCTTATGCTGTCGCGAAAATGTATGCTTATTGGATCACCGTGAATTATAGAGAAGCATATGGAATGTATGCCTGCAATGGAATTTTGTTTAATCACGAAAGTCCATTGAGAGGGGAGACATTTGTAACCAGAAAAATAACGAGAGCGGTTGCCAAAATCGGTTTAGGACTTCAAGAAAGAATCTACCTGGGCAATCTCGATGCAAAGCGAGATTGGGGACATGCGAAAGATTATGTGGAGTTGATGTGGAAAATTTTGCAACACGATAAAGCTGAAGATTGGGTCATCGCAACTGGTGTGACGACGAGTGTTCGCGATTTTGTAAATATGTCTTTTGCAGAAATTGGCGTTGAACTCGAGTTCTCAGGCGAAGGCGTAAATGAAATTGGAATCGTCAAATCTTCGACCAACCCAGATTATCAAGTTTCTATTGGTAAAACGATTGTAAGTGTTGACCCACAATATTTCAGACCGACGGAAGTAGAACTGCTAATTGGTGATTCTTCAAAAGCACGCCAGAAACTCAATTGGGAACCTAAGTATGACTTGGCCGCACTTTGTAGCGAAATGGTAAGAGCAGATATTGAACTTTTCCGTAGAGACCAACATTTAAAAGATGCCGGTTTTGATATTAATAATGAGTTCGAATAGAGATGAAAAAAACCGATAAAATATACATCGCAGGACATCGTGGAATGGTAGGGTCTGCGATTCATCGCAAACTTAAGCAAGAGGGGTTTACCAATTTCATCACAAAAACATCAAAGCAACTCGACCTTCGAAATCAAGCAAAAGTTGATAGATTCTTTAGTAAAGAAAAACCAGATTACGTTATTCTGGCTGCGGCTAAAGTGGGTGGAATCATGGCCAACAATACCTACCGCGCAGAGTTCCTTTATGACAATTTGATGATTCAAAATAATGTCATCAATGCAGCTCATGGGGTAGGTGTGAAAAAATTATTGTTCCTCGGCTCCTCCTGCATTTATCCGAAATTTGCTCCACAGCCGTTGCAAGAAGAATCTTTGCTGACTGGCATTTTGGAACCAACAAACGAACCATACGCTATTGCAAAAATAGCTGGTATAAAAATGTGTGATGCGTATCGCTCGCAATATGGCAGTAATTTCATTTCTGTAATGCCTACTAATTTGTATGGCCCAAATGATAATTACGATTTAGATACTTCACATGTTTTACCCGCGCTTTTGCGCAAATTTCATGAATCAAAGAGCAAAAAGGATGATAAAGTAGTTATTTGGGGAACTGGTAAGCCACTAAGAGAATTTCTCCATGTAGATGATCTCGCAGATGCATGTTATTTTTTGATGAAAAAGTATGATTTACCACAATTCATAAATGTGGGAAGCGGTTCAGAGGTTACAATACAGGGTTTGGCCTCTATAATAAAAGAGGTGGTGGGTTATCAAGGTGAGATAGTGCAGGATCTTTCCAAGCCCGACGGTACACCTAGAAAATTGATGGATAATAGTAAGCTTCAAGAAATGGGTTGGAAGCCAACAATCTCTCTTGAGTCAGGCATTTCTCAAGTCTATAACGAAACTTTTGTAAGTAAACAGGCATGACCTCAGCTTCACAAGGGTTATAATCGTCTATATTATCTACCTTTACAGATCAATTTTAATGCTAAGTAAGGCCTAAGATGGCCGATCATTATAAGTCCTATTAATGAAGTACACACTACGAGTTTTTTTTCTGATCATATTATTATGTTCTCAATGCTTGATGGCTCAAGAGAGCCTTTCTGAGGAGCAACTTGAGCCAACTAGATCAACTCAACAAAGTCTCTTAGGAGACATAAATATTAACATCAACAACCTTGACTCGATTGATCTTTTTGCTCTGGATTCAGTCTTAAGTGCTCTTGATACGATCATCCATAACATAAGAAGGCCTTCCGGGATCTACGGACATGACATGTTTCTTAGTGATAGTCTAAGTTTCTTTAAGCCAGGAAGCATTGTTAAAATTCCCGAAAACTATGTCTTAGGAGTTAATGATGAAATAGTTGTTTCGATCTTTGGCGTTTCACAACTTGAAGCTCAACTTATCATCGATTCAGAAGGCTATATTAAGCCAGCTGACATGCCTAAGATATTCTTGAAAGGCATCACCTGGGGACAGGCAAAGGCATTAATGAAGCGCAGGTATTCTAATTATTACCGATTCAGAAATGATCAATTCGCTGCCAGCATAGTAAAGCCCAGAGTGGTCACTGTCAATGTCTTTGGCGAGGTAAAGCAACCCGGA
>CALHBQ010000395.1 GCA_937930815.1 uncultured Saprospiraceae bacterium
ACCGAATTAGTGCGTAATTTGCCGCCTGAGGGCTTTGTTCTCTCATGAAAAAGTTGTGTTTTGTTTTTGTCGTAATCAACAAAGTCACAACTTTTTCTCTTTCTTACCAAATTCTATCTAAAATCATCGGGTAGAGTAAAACAAAACTTAATGAAAAGTAAAATCCTTATAGTTGTTCAAATATTTTTAGGAACTTTTTTTATTAGCTGCGAATACGACACTGAATCCTTACAAGGTCTCTGGATTTCCGAAAATGAAGATTATGTTTATTTCAAAAATGATACTGTTTCTTCTCCATACCAATTCCCAGAAAAGTTCGAACTTAAAGATGGCTATTTAAAAATAGGTGATTTAGAATGGGCTATTGAATTTCAAAGCCGAAACCAGATAACTTTAGAAATAGATTCATCAGATTTTTTAGTAGTTTCAAAATCTAAGTTTAATAATTTATATGATCATCGATTAGATAAAATGGGGATTAGCCTCGAATTACCAGTTGGTTTCTCAAGATCAAGATATTCTTCAAAAAGACACTTTGAAGACATCTACTTTGGCTATGATAAAAATGATTCTTTGTTGCTTTTTCTAAACGAAGAGAAAATGGAATTAGAAAAAATGGTCGATGTTTTAAGAAGTAAATCTAAATTTATTCATTTAAATATTGCTTGTGATAAAAACGTCATTTTTTCAGATTATTACGAAAAATTAAAAGCTATTTTTAAAGACAATCTTAAAGGAAAAGTCTACCATTCTATAAAAGATTCCACAAATCAATATACAAGAAAAATATGGGGGAATGTTTCGACAATTTCTATAAATCACTATTTCCTTGATGATGAATTTAGAGATATTATTGAAAATAAAAGTCAATTATCTAAGATACGAATTGATAAACAAGGTGATTATTTACTCAACGAAAACATCGTTGAAAAAATTAAACTTTCTGAAAAATTAGATAGCATTTTTTCTCTGAATACTCGTGAAACAACTTTTGAAATAATTGAGTCTAAGAATCTTACTTATGGAGACTATATTTTCTTGGTTTCTGCAATTAATCGTATTGTATATAGAAAAAGAGATGAGTTTGCAATAAAGGATTATGGAAAGAATTGGTATGAGTTAGAAAAAGAAGAAAAGATTTCAATTAAACCCAAGGCAATCAGGACTATAATTATGGGCAAAAATTCTATCCATTAGAATTTCCAAAACTTCGTTTCAAAGACAATTCCCCTCTATCAATTACGTTTTGCTGAAGCTTCGATTAAATTTGCGCATTAAATTCTCGTTTAGGGCAATTTTCGCAACTATTTTCCAGTATTTAGGTAAGTTTTTAGTGAGTGTCTAAAATTCTATGATTGAGCGAAAGTGAGTAAATTTTATTCTGAATGAGGCAAAAAACGCAGGCGATGCCTAAGCATCGGCGAGGCTTTTTAACGAAATGCAGAACAAAGTTTGCCACTTGCAGCCAATTGGTAGAAATTTAGACACACACTTGAGCCTTCGTCGCTCAAATATTGGGCGTATTTTTTTGATTATGAATAATAACAAGATGAAACTCGTTTCACCGATAAATAAAGTCTTTCTCGCTATTTTAACTTTTGCATTGATATTCCAATCATGCAGTACACAAAAGAGCAGAGAAGACCTCTCCCCATTAGGTAAATTATACCACAATACAACTTCCGAATTTAACGGTTATTTCAACGCAGATGTGTTACTCACAGAGAACACATTAAAGTTGAATGAACAACAAACGGATAATTACAATCAGTTGCTTCCCATTTATGAATACATGGCTGCGGATAATCCGCAGGCAGCTGGGCCAGACCTCGACAAAGCAATGGAAAAAGTGGCAGTGGTGGTTTCGCTTCACAGAGTAAGTCATTGGGCAGATGACTGTTACTTACTGATGGGAAAGGCGCAGTTTATGAAAAAAGACTACGAAACTGCCGAGGAGACTTTAAAATATATGGTGGAGGAATACCCAGAAAAACCAGACGCCAAAAAGAAAAGAGGCAAAAAGAAAAAAGCATCCAAAAAAGATAAAAAGAAAAAAGAAAAGGATCGTAGAAAGGAACGGGAAGAAGCCAAAAAGAAAAAGAAAAAAGAGATAGAGAAAAAACGCAAAGCCAGCAAAAAGAAAAAGAAAAAACGAAAGAAGAAAAAACGCAAAGGCAAAAAGAAAAAAAAGAAAACAACTAAAAAAGAAGCGCCAGAAGAGAAGGAAGAAAAAGTAGAAGAGGAAAAACCAAAAGAAGAAAAAAAGAAAAAAGAGAAAAAGGACAAAAATCCTAATTCACCTGATAAATACATTCTGAAACACAGACCTGCTTTTCAGGAAGGGCAACTTTGGTATGCCCGTACTTTGGTCGAAAGAGGCAAATTTGATGCAGCGGATCGCCTATTCAGAAAGATAGAAGAAAACCCTAAAACGTTCAAATACATCAGAAGAGAATTGGCACCTGCGATGGCGCATGCAGCGATTCAACAAAAAAGATATGGCGTTGCAATTTCAAATTTGGAAAAAGCAATCGACCTTGGCGACAACAAACAGTTGAAAGCTCGATACGCATTCATCATTGCACAATTGCAAAAAATGCAAAAAGACAATGCTGCTGCCTACGCAAGTTTCCAGAGAGTTGTAAAATTCAGACCCGAATACGAAATGGCGTTCAACGCAAAACTTCAGCTTGCGCAAAACGCATGGGCAACTGGTCAATCTACTCCAGAGCAAATCAATAGCAAACTCAACAAAATGTTGAGCGATGGCAAAAATGAAGAATATAAAAACCAGATTTATTTCACATTAGGCCAAGTTGCACTCCAAGGAGGCGACAAGAAAAAAGCTGTTGAAAACTTCCAATTAGCTTCTCAATTTAGTAACGGCAATAAGAACCAGCAGGCAGAGACTTATTATCAATTAGCAAGTTTATTTTTAGATATTGAGGGCTATGTAGATGCTAAATTGTACTACGACAGCACGTTGACGATGATGGCCAATGACGATCCAAGATATAATGAAGTCGTAAAATACGCCCTTAACTTGGCTGATATTGCAACCAATATTCAACAAATTGAACTTCAAGACAGTTTGTTAGCAATTACAGAAATGACGCCAGAGCAGAAAAAAGAATTGGCGACAAAAATCAAAAAAGAGGAAGAAGCACAACGCTTAAAAGATGCCATTGCAAAAGCAGAAGGTGCAACTTCACAACCACAAAAAGGAAAAAAGAACACTGCTGTGAGTAGCATATCGCGAGCAAATCCAAGAAATTCTGCAAATGCTGTCCCAACCTTTTTCGCTTACGACGATAAGGCCAAACGAAGAGGCCAACGATCCTTCAACAAAAAATGGGGTAACAGACCCAATGTAGATAATTGGCGACTTTCGTCGAAACTCGAAAATATCAATGTTGATGATGACACAGATTTGGCTGAATTGGCAGTCTCTACAAAGGAACTCACCGACGAGCAGGTGAAACAAATTTTAGGAGATGTTCCTACCAATCCAGTAGAAATTGCACAGGCAAATAATATCGTCGAAAAAGCACTTTTCAATCTCGGAAAGCAGTATCGAGACAACCTCGAAAACAATAAAAAATGTGTAGAAACATTAGAGGAATTATTAAATAGATTTCCTCAAACAGAAGATAAAGCAGAAGCGTGGTTCTATTTGCACTTAGCACACAAAGACCTTGGCAATAGCGCCGAAGCAATGGTTTATCGCAATAAAATCCTCAAAGAAGCACCTGAATCATTATACGCTACCGTTCTGAGCAATCCGAATTATTATCAAGAAAGCCTTGCTGCTGAGCAAAAAGTCGATAGATATTATGAGCAAGCTTACGCTAAATTCACAAGCGGCAACTACAAAGCAGCTTATGAGCAAAGTACAAAAGCGGACACTCAATTTGGAACAGACAATCCACTCAAAGCAAAATTTGCCTTACTGAAAGCAATGAGTTCGGGTAGTGTAGAAGGAAAAGAAGCCTATATCAAATCATTGAAAGAAGTAATCGCTCAATACCCTAATACGGACGAACAACGTCGAGCAAAAGAGATTTTGAGACTTTTGGGTGATGCATCTGCCTTCTCTAAAATTGATGATGGTTCCGACGATGCACCTGAAACAAAAAGTCTTTTCAAATATGATGAAGAAGATTTACATTATGTAATCGTCGTTTTGGAAGGAAAAGCGGATTTAGGAAAAGCAAAATCGGATGTAGGGAACTACCACCGTAAATATTTCAAAAACGAAAGTATGCGTGTTTCAAATATCTATTTGGGGCAAACGCAAGAAGATAGAGTTCCCATCATCGTTATTCGTCGATTCAAAGGAGCGAAAAAAGCGATGTCCTATTACGATGGCGTAAAGAAAAACGAAAAGGACTTTTTAGGTCTTGCATTCAAATATAAAGTTTTCCCAATAACGCAAAACAACTACCGCCAAATTCTAAAAGAAAGAGCACTCGACGGTTATCCAGAATTTTTCGAGGCGAATTATAAGTGATAGCCAGTTGCCAATTTACCTGTTGCCAGTTGGGTGCAGGATGTCCCGAATTTTCTTTTTGAAAATTCGGGATTTTTTTTTGTCACCTGTTTCCACAGCAGCAGAGACAGCGCCCATCAGCCGTTTTGTCACCCCTACCCCAATGGAATAACAATTGACCTTAATCCAATAGTTTACTTTTCATAAAAAAACTTGTCAACTTGACAGGCTAACAACTTGTGGATAACTATTTTCAAGAAAATTAAAATCCCTGAAAAGTATTATAGATTTTTGAATGTGTTTTCGAAAGTAAGCGGAACTTCAGTTCCGCAAGGAATTTGTAAAATTGCTTTTTGAAAAACACTCGAAACCTGACAAAAAGAAAAAATCTCCTTTTGAAAATGGAGAATAAAAACCCGAGGTTAATGGAATTTAATAATTTGAGATTGCAGCAAAGATTTGAGGATGAAGGCGACTTCATGCCCATGCTCTCTATTGAGGAAGAAGAGCAAGGTGAAAAAATGAAAGATTTACCCGAGACACTTCCCATATTAGCATTAAAAAATACGGTCTTATTCCCAGGTGTGGTTATTCCGATCACCGTGGGAAGAGACAAGTCTATCAAAGCAATTAACGCAGCACACAAGGATAAAAAATTGGTAGCCGTCCTTTCACAAAAAGATAGTAAAGTTGAGGAGCCAGGCGTCAATGACTTATTTAACAAAGGAACGGTAGCCCGCATCGTCAGATTGCTAAAAATGCCTGATGGCTCTACAACTGCCATCTTGCAAGGAAGAAGAAGATTTGAGCTGTTGGAAATGGTTTCTGATGAGCCATACATGATTGGAAAAGTTAAGCAGGTCATCAATAATGAGCCAAAAGATTCTTTGAAATTTGAGGCGATGATGTCCTCTGTCATGGATAAAGCCAAAAAGATGATTGAGCTTTCTCCACAGATTCCATCGGAAGCGATTGTGTTTTTGAAAAACATCAACAATCGAGGCAATCTCCTACACTTTATTGCTTCTAATTTAAATCTGAAAACGCCAGGCAAACAGGCGATTTTAGAAGAAGATAATTTGGGTAAAAAAGCCAAAACCATCCTCAAACAAATGGATGATGAATTGCAGCTTTTGGAACTCAAAGACCAGATCGAGTCTAAAGTTCGAACAGATATAGAAAAGCAGCAGCGCGATTACTTCCTCAATCAACAACTCAAAACCATTCAGGAAGAGTTGGGAACCAATCCACATGAGGAAGACCTCAAAAAGCTAATCGCACGAGCAAAGAAAAAAACGTGGTCAGACGACGTTTCCAAGCATTTTGAAAAAGTCATCAATCGACTCAAAAGAATGAATCCGCAAGTGCCTGAGTATTCGATTCAGATGACTTATTTGGAAACGGTGGTGGACTTGCCATGGAATACTTTTACGGAAGACAACTTCGACCTTACGAAAGTAAAAGCAGTCCTTGACGACGACCACTACGGCCTCGAAAAAGTAAAAGAACGCATCCTCGAACACCTCGCAGTTTTGAAATTAAAAGGTGATATGAAAGCGCCAATCCTTTGTTTGGTAGGCCCTCCAGGTGTTGGTAAAACCTCACTTGGAAAATCAGTTGCCAACGCATTGCAACGCGAATTCATCCGTATGTCATTGGGTGGTTTGCATGATGAATCAGAAATTCGAGGACATAGAAAAACATATATCGGCGCATTGCCGGGACGTATTATTCAGCAATTGAAAAAGAGCGGTTCGAGTAACCCCGTTTTCATTTTGGATGAGATTGATAAAGTTGGAAAAAGCTTTCGCGGAGACCCTTCGTCTGCACTGCTTGAAGTATTGGATCCAGAACAAAACGGCTCTTTTTACGACAACTATCTCGAGCTCGAATATGACCTCTCTAAAGTCATGTTCATCGCCACAGCCAATTCATTAAATTCCATTCAGCCAGCCTTACTTGACCGAATGGAAATCATCCATCTCAGCGGCTACTCTACCGAGGAAAAAGTTGAAATTGCCAAACGTCACTTGATACCTGAACAACGCACAGAGCATGGTCTCAAAGCGAATCAGGTGAAACTTTCGCCTACTGTGATAAAACGTGTCATCACGGAATACACAATGGAATCAGGAGTACGTTCACTGGCGCGACAAATTGGTGGTTTGATGAGAAACATCGCCAAAAAAGTAGCGATGGAGGAAAAATACAATATCGCTGTCAAACCAGAAGAGGTTCCTGACATGCTCGGTCCAACGCGTTATTCCAACGAAATCTATAAAGACTTGGGCACTCCTGGTGTCGCAGTCGGATTAGCTTGGACGCAGGTGGGTGGTAAAATTCTTTTTATTGAAACGAGTTTGAGTACTGGCAAGGGTGTTTTGACCCTTACGGGAAATCTCGGTGATGTCATGAAAGAATCGGCAACCACTGCACTCAGTTTCATCAAAGCACATGCAGAAGAATTGGGCATTGACCCAGAGGTTTTTGCTAAAAAAGATATCCACATTCACGTGCCA
>CALHBQ010000396.1 GCA_937930815.1 uncultured Saprospiraceae bacterium
TCCGCCACATCCAATAATATTTACTTCTTCAAAAATATCACAATACTTTGCTCGCCAATTAACGAAAGTTTGAATTTGAATGTAATAAGTTCCGCAATCATTCAATTCGATTAATAATGGATCGTGACAAGGATCTGTCAAGCTACTACATTCAAAAACTGGAGCGAGGTTTTCATCATATACTTTAATGATGGCTCGTCTGTTTTCGAGGTTTGAAACGAGAATGTTTTGGTCTGTGATGACATAAGTCGCATTACAGATTTGAGCCTTTATGTAACTTGAATTTCCTAAAAGGAAAAATAGAAAAAAGCTTAATGTGGAAATCCACTTTTTGTTGGGTAGAAGTAACTTTTTCATAATAAATGTTTATTCCGAATAAAAGGGTTTTGAGCATTTTGAGCATACTCATAGAATCCACTTCCGAAGAAGTAGATTGATTTATTATTAAAGTAGTTTTTGTGGAAGAAGAAGTCTATTGAAAAACTATAGACCCATAATATAGAGGACTTGAATACAAGAATAATCAAAAAATCCCCTAACAAAAGGAAGATCTTAGTCCAAACTGATTTTTATACTTGTATTTGGGTATGTGAAATTGGGTACTATGCCAATTCCGCCAATTCCATCCATCGCATTTCTTTTTCGTCCAATGATTCTTGGACTTCGGCGAGTTCTTTTGATAGGTCATTCATATTTGCGGAAGCATCGTTGAAAAGTTCTAAGACTTCAGCGCGTCTTTTTTCGAGTTTTTCCATGTCTTTTTCGAGTTGTTCCATTTCGCGTTGTTCGCCATAGCTGAGTTTCTTTTTCTCTTTTGGTTTTTCTTGAATGACTTTTGGCTTTTCGTCTGCGGCGCGTTGTACACGACGCTTTTCTCGTTCGACTTCAAGGATCCATTTTCGATATTCCGAGTAGTCACCATTGAAATCTTTGACTTGCCCATCGCCATGAAAAACGAAAAGGTGATCGACCAATTTATCCATAAAATAACGGTCGTGGGTTACTATCATCAAACAACCTGGAAAGATGTCTAAAAATTCTTCCAACACTTGAAGTGACATAATATCCAAATCATTGGTCGGCTCATCGAGAATCAGGAAGTTCGGATTTTTCATCAAAATCGTTAGTAAAAACAACCTGCGTTTCTCGCCCCCACTTAGCTTTGAAACAAAAACCTGATGCTGCTCTCGAGCAAACAAAAAGGTGTCAAGTAATTGAATTGCCGTTAGCTTTTTTCCTTTTTCTAAAGGAATATATTCTGCAATGTCGCGAACGACTTCAATGACCTTTTTATCTTTTTCTAATTGAATACCATCTTGTGTGTAATAGCCAAATTGTACGGTTTCGCCGATGATTACTTTTCCCGAATCAGGTTTTTCTTGGCCCGTCAACAATTTTATAAAAGTGGACTTTCCAACGCCGTTTGGCCCAACGATACCGACCCGATCTCCTTTCTTAAATTTATAATGAAAATTGTCTAAAATTTTGAGGTCGCCAAATGACTTGGAAACGTAATTGGCTTCCAGAATTTTACTACCCAAACGAGCTGTTTTGAAGTCAATTTTTAGACTGCCGTCATCGAGGTTTTGGCTGGCTTTATCTTCTATTCTTCCAAATTCCTGAATTCTTGATTTGGCTTTGGTGGTACGTGCTTTTGGGCCACGACGCATCCATGCGAGTTCTTTTTGGTAGAGCTTTTTGGTCTTTTCCAACTCGGCAGATTGGACCTCATGTCGCATGGTTTTCTTTTCTAAATAATCTGAATATCCACCTGTGTATTTGTAAAGATTTCCGCGTTCTAACTCAACGATGTGACTACAAACCCGCTCTAAAAAGTAACGATCATGCGTCACCATGAAAAGAGTGAGATTTGGGCTTTTCAAATATTCTTCCAACCATTCAATCATATCGACATCCAAGTGATTGGTTGGCTCATCGAGGATGAGTACTTCGGGTTCTTCAATCAAAATTCGAGCGAGTGCCAATCGCTTTTGCTGACCACCCGAAAGTGTCCCTACTTTTTGATTTAAATCTTTGATGTTTAGTTTGAAAAGAATCTCTTTCATTTTGGACTCGAAGTCCCATGCTTTCTGGTCATCCATGTTATTCATCGCGGTCTGCAGTTCGTCTGCTTTTTCGGGATGAATCATGGCCAATTCGTATGCTTTTATGGCTCTTACGACTGGAGAGTCCGCCTCAAATACAGCGTCCATCGCCGTCATGTCTGGATGGAAATCGGGTTCTTGCTTGAGATAACTGACCCGTGCACTTTTATGAAAAAAGATTTTAGAAGTCTCCCCCTCGGCAGCTTCTTCTCCAGCTAAAACACGTAGTAAAGTTGTTTTGCCAGTTCCATTTTTAGCAACCAAAGCAATCTTTTCTCCTTTACTGATCGTGAGATCAATTTTATTGAAAAGGACTTTATCGCCGAAACTTTTAGATACATTTTCGAGGGTGACATAATTCATGGTGCAAAGGTAATATTTTTGTTTGCAAGGTGTTTTTGTGTTTGTATTGTTATTCGAATTGAGTGGTAATATTTAAAATATATAGAAAAGTAGCATGTCAAAAATCCCAATTTCTTTGGCATAATTGTTGGCGATTTTAAGATACTCTCCATAAATGAGCCATCCCTCCTGCTCTCGAATTGAAAAATAAATAAATTGTCGGTTATGCAGGTATTGCAATTGCAATGGAAAGCAAAGTCTGGTTGGTTGCCAATCGGTCGAAATACCCCAATTAAAAATGCTGATTTAATTCTTTGTTTCGGAGGACGCAATGTTTTAGAAGAAAATAATAGGTTTGAAGAGTTTAGAAAAGAGCATCCCAACGCTCAAATTGTCTATAGTTCTACTGCTGGCGAAATTGCTGATATTGATGTGAATGATGAATCCATCTCTGCCATATTGATGCAGTTTGATGATACGCCAATCAAAACAGTTAGAAAAAATGCAAACGATTTTGACTGCAGTCTTATTCTCGGAAAAGAATTACTCAAAGAGTTGAATGCGCCAGATTTGAAACATGTTTTTGTTTTGTCTGATGGGCAATTGATCAATGGAAGTGAGTTAGTCACTGGAATGTCTAAAGTCAAAAATGACAATACTATCATCACTGGTGGTATGGCTGGCGATGGTTATAATTTCAAAAAAACATTGGTTGGATTGGATGAACCACCTAAAGAGGGAGAGGTCGTTGCGATTGGTTTTTTTGGAGAAAATATTCAAATAGGATTTGGCTCAAAAGGTGGTTGGGATGTTATGACCAAACAAAGAGTAATCACCAAATCAGATAAAAATGTGCTTTACGAGTTGGATGGTAAATCTGCCCTTACACTTTATAAAGAATATTTAGGAGATGCTGCCGCTGAGTTGCCAGGTGCGGCTTTGTACTACCCACTTTCCATTCAAGATGATTCGGGGATTGGTAATCCTGTTATTAGAACAATTTTGTCTATTAATGAAGAGGAACAATCCATGACTTTTGCAGGTAATGTACCTGAAGGTTTTTCCGCTCAATTGATGAAACGAAATCCTGAACGATTGATAAAAGGTGCAGGCGAAGCGGCACATATTGCACTGGAAAATTTAGGTTCTCAAAATCCTGATTTGGCAATATTAGTGAGTTGCGCTGGAAGAAAAATTGTTTTGGGGCAACACATAGATGAAGAGGTCGAAGAAGTGAAAAATAAAATGGGAGCTGATACCGTGATTTCTGGCTTCTATTCTTATGGTGAAATTGGTCCCAAGAACAATAAATATGATTGTGAATTGCACAATCAAACATTAGCTATAACAACATTTAAAGAAAATTAAACGTGGAATTTAATAGGTTATTAAAAAAGCAAATAAGGCGAAATTTTGGAGACATAGATAATGTTCCAGAAGAAATGTTGGGGTTCTTATCAACTGTTAGTGAGTCGTATGATCACTACGAAAAGGATAGGAGTATGATAGAACGCGCTTTAGAATTAGAACTGAAAGAGTCCAATCTGGAAAAAGAAAGTGCAAAGCTAAGATCAAAATTCAAGTCTGATTTTTTGTCGATGATGAGTCACGAAATCCGTACGCCATTGAATGCAGTGGTTGGGATTACTAATATTCTTTTGGATGAGTGTAAACAAAAAGATCTAATTGAAAACATGAATACGCTCAAGTTTTCTGCAGATTTATTGCTTTCACTTATCAACGATATTTTAGATTTTAATAAAATAGAAGACGGACAAGTTGAATTTGAAAACGTTGAATTTGATCTGCATAAACTAATATGGAATCTGGAGAAATCTTTTTCCATAAAAACAAAGTCTTCTGAATCTGTGGATTTGATTGTTGAGGTAGATGAGCAATTGCCTAAGTATTTGATGGGTGATTCGCTTCGTTTGAGTCAAATCTTATTGAATTTGGTTGGGAATGCTATCAAGTTTACCCACGAAGGTTATATTAAAATAAGTTTGAAACACCTAAAAACTGACGACAACAAAGTAACCATTGAATTCAATGTTGAAGACACTGGAATTGGTATTCCGAAAGAAAAACATAAACTAATTTTTGGGAGTTTCTCGCAAGCTGATGCGGATACAACTCGTAAATATGGCGGAACTGGATTGGGACTTTCTATCACCAGGAAAATTTTGGAATTGATGGATTCTAAAATTCAATTGGAAAGTGAGGAAGGTGTTGGTTCAAGATTTTTCTTTGAATTGACTTTAGATATTTCAACCAAAGTTGGCCCAAGAAAAACGGTTTCAAAAGAGATTACCTATTTCAATAATGTAAAAATATTATTGGTTGAGGATAATCAAATCAATGTTTTGGTTGCCAAGCGATTTTTGGAAAAATGGGGTTTTGAAGTTGATACGGCAGAGGATGGTCAAATTGCAGTTGATAAAGCTCAGCAAGAAGATTACCAGCTAATTTTGATGGACTTACATATGCCTGTCATGGATGGGTACGACGCTTCTGTTGCGATTAGAGCGTTGAAAGATCCGAAATTTTCGACTTTGCCGATTATTGCTTTGACGGCATCAGCGGATAGTTTTTCAAAAACCAGAGTCTTGGATTGTGGGATGGATGCAATTGTCACCAAACCATTTGAGCCAGAAGAACTAAATCAAGTTTTGAATCAGTATTTGATGAAAAGTGTGGTGAGTGCTGAGTAAGAATGAGTGATCTCTAATTTTAATTTCAGCTCATTGGTAATCAGTAATCTAAAAATTGAGTGTTCGAGTTGCGGGGTACGAGTTACGCTCAAACTCGTACCCCGCAACTCGTAACAATCTGTATTTGTCTTGCGCAGAAAAAAGCTTTACAATCTAAAACCAACTCTCAAACCAATTTCATATAAAATTTGGTTTCGTTTGATTTCTTGCAATCCACCATTTCGAAGGTTGGAATTATTATCATATCCAAGGTCTTGGAGGAGTCGAGTTTGTCTTCGCACACCCAGTCCTACAAAGTATTCCCAAGTAATAGTTTCGTTCAGATATTGCGCTCCATAATGAACAACTAAATCAAGATTTTTATCACTTTCTTCATCAAATGAATCCACCAATCGCTCTTCGAATCGTTGAGATTCATCTATCATTTGAGCATCACTTCTACGTGTAGAATACCTCACGACTGGAGCAATATATCCACCATCAAAACCATCTTGATCCCAAAATAATCTTGCTGAAAGAGAAGCCATGAACCCAGTTTTTCCATTACGATAAGAATTGTCGTAAGGATCGTCGCAATAGTCATTGTCCCATTGTGTACTCGTACAATAATCATAATTGTCCAACTCAGCAAGTGCTTCTCCCCAAACATCTGTTACTGATGAGAAGGTAAGTCCCAATCCCGCTTGAACACTAATAAAGTCAGTTAATTCCTTTTCGATTTCGAAAGGCATCTTTCCAAAGATAAATGCAGTTGGACTTGTTTTGATTATCATATCTTTGTACTTATAATCTTTATTCTCTCCATCATCATCGTTACCAAAAGTAATAACTTCTACGTCATCATCTTGTGGCTCCTGTGCATAAGAACTAATTATAAATAAAGAAGTAAAAGCTAATGTCAATAAGAATTTCATGTATTGGATCGTTTTTAGTTTAGAAATAAGTGTTTTTTATAATAAGTATGATCAAAAAGAAAGCCATTAAATCAGATAGCAAAGAATAGAATATTTAGAATTCTCTCCTAATATTATGGAATTCTTTAACATTAATATTAGTTTTTTGAATTGATTAGCTATCGCAATATTGATTCATTTGCGTTAGAGGAAAAATGATTCTTTGTCGCAAATTGAAAAAAATGTATTTTCATACATATTTGAAAAGAGCCAATTTTCGGAACAAATTCCGATATAATATAATCATCCGAATTAATTAATTTAAAAACATTTGAAATGCGAAAACAATTTATCTCACTCCTTTCACTCTTAGTTTTTGGAGTGCTGACTTTACAGGCTCAAAAGGCATCTGTAAAACTCAGCCCAGAAATGAAGCTTAAAAAGTCTCACACTTTTGCTGGTCATCTTGAGTCTGACGAAACAGGCCACTATGTTTATTTTTATAAACGAAAAAGTTTGTGGTCAAGACAATCAACAATCGGTATCAAAAAATATGATACAAAATTCAATGAAAAATGGTCAAAGGATTACTTAGCAGATAGAGATGATGTCTCTTCTTTTGGTTTAGAATCTGTCAAGGATAATTTTATTTGGTTGCTATCTGAAGAACCAAAAAAGAAGACTTTGAACTATTACTTGATGCCCATTAGTAAAACTGGAAAATCAGGTAAAAAGAAAAAAATCACAACCATTCGATATGAAAAGGCTAGAGATATTCCAAGTGTCTATTGGCCAATTTCTGAAGATACTACCAAGGTAGGAGTCATTATGGTTTCCGATAGAGATAAGGAAAAGTTGAATTTTGAATACTACGTAAAAGTGGTAGACAATAACTTGAATGACCTTTGGTCTAAAAAAGTTAGAACTTCTAAATCTCAGGAGCAAGTAGATATTCTTTCTTCCGTGATGGGAAATGATGGTGCGCACTATATGTTGGTAAAAGAGTACGAATCTCGAAATGCCAAAGAAAGTAAAAAATCAAAAGGCAAAAAACGTAAAGTCGCAGCATACGATATTAAAATTTATCGATTGGCCGATGGTAATGATAAACCTGAAATTCTTAAATTGGATTTAGGTGGAAAATTTGCAAGAGGTGCTTCTTTGAAGGTTGGTGAAAACGGAGATATCACTTGTATCGGTATGTTTTCTAATTTGAAAAGAGGGAATATCAACGGTGTTTATTACTTGAAAATGAATAGCAGTGGTGAGCCAATTACCTCTAATATGAAACCTTTTTCTACTAAAGAATTGGGGTATTTGGGTGATAGAAATCGTGATAAAGATAAAGACGGAACAGAAGGTATCGAAGGTCGCTTTAGCTTTGGAGAGCAGATTTTGTTCGAAGATGGTTCTGCTGTTTTAACAGCTGAAGAAAATTACGTAACCTCCTATACGGACTCAAGGGGTAATACAAGAATCACTTACCATAGTAGAGATATTGTCGTAATTTCTATGGATGCGGATGGAAAAATCAATACCCTCAAAGTGATTCCTAAAAAACAAAAAACTGGAATTCAGGCTTTCAATTCTCATGCAGCGATGCCAGTGGAAGGCAAAGGTGTTTTCTTTTTTTACAATGATGATGAGGACAATATGGGTAAACCATTGAGCGCAAAACCAAAGCGAATTAGTAGTTTTAGAGATTGCGTAACGGCAAGTACGATGTTCGGTATGGATGGAAAACTCACACGTAAATCATTGGTTGATGCGAAAGAAGTGAAAGCGCTTTTATTACCAAACGCTTGTAAACAAATCAATCCGAACACGATGTTCTTTGTTGCGATGAAACCAAAATTGTTGGGTAAATCTAACTTTAGAATGGGTACGATTGAGATAAAATAATTTCTTCTTTTTTGAAGAGTAG
>CALHBQ010000397.1 GCA_937930815.1 uncultured Saprospiraceae bacterium
ATTAAATTGATTGGTCATAACGCCTGTTCCACTCCAAATACCTGTTGGATACAATGGATCTGCTAATGCACTCAAATCATATAAAGGAGCAGATTCACACAAGGTTTCTGTGCCTAAAGTTGGCGTCGCGCCATTCGTAACCGCTATCGTCGTCGTCTGATCATTCACACAATCGGCATCTGAATCAAACGTCAAAGTTATCGTCTGACCGCCCAAACCTGTTGGATTAAATTGATTGGTCGTAACCCCAGTTCCACTCCATGTTCCTGTTGGATACAATGGATCGGCTAATGCACTCAAATCATATATTGCAGCGGATTCACAAAGGGTTTCCGTTCCTAAAGTTGGGGTCGCGCCGTTCGTAACTACAATATCAGTAAATTCAATATCAACACAATCATCATCGGGAACGAACTCTAAACTTATCGTTTGGCCTCCTAAACCTGAAGGATCAAAAAATTCACCTGTGACACCTGTTCCGATCCAATCACCGAAAGGATAATTAGGATCGGCCAAAGTCGTCAAATCTAAATCTGGATCAGATTCACATAATGTTGCAGTTGATAATATCGGTAGTTCGAGTTCTGTAACCTCTATAGTTGTCGTTGCATCTGCAACACAATCTTCATCAGAATCAAATGTCAAGGTAATTGTTTGGCCACCCAAACCGTCAGGATCAAATTCATTAGAACTTACTCCCGTACCCGACCAATCACCTGTTGGATACAATGGATCAACCAAATTGCTCAAGTCATAAGGTATTTCATCTTCACAAATAATATGGGTGGATAAAGTTGGGTTATCAAGCGGCAAAACATCTACTGTAAAATCTGTATCATCTTCACAATTACCAATAGAAACCGTCAAATCATAAGTCATCGTACTTGTTGGGCTTACTGTTATTGAAGCCGTGGACTCACCAGTTGACCAATCGTAATCATCGCCACCGGAACCATCCAAATCCGCATCTTGACCAATACAAATTTCATCATCCCCAGTAATCACAGCTACTGGACATCGGACATCAAATTCCAACGTTTGAGTGAATTCTTGTGTGCAGTTTCCCGGCAAGGGATCTACAATTCCCTTTACAAAATAAGGGCCTCCGTTACACATACTTGCATCTACTGTGAAAGAAACCGGATCTACTGAACTGATTAAAGGGTTGACTGGTGTCCAAGAAACAGGTGGAGCGCTTGTTCCATTATTTCCTAAGGTACCATCTCCTAAAATATAATCACCATCATTGTTAGAAAACGAGCCAGTATAAGTCACATAATCATCGCATCCACAATCTGCATTAACGATTCCCTGCGTACGGGGAGTGGACGGGCTATTTGTAAAACCTCCTAATAATCGATCACAACTACTTTGAATAATATAAATAGGTGCGCCAGTGGCACACAAAGCCGAAAAATCATAATTAAACGAGACATTGTTATTAACAAACAAAACAACTAAAGCATTCTGTGGAATGTCCGTCCCAGTTGAAACAGGAATTGCCGATGGACAACCCATCAGAGAAACATTAGGAAATTGCAATGGACACGCTGTTGAGGCTCCAATATCTTCATCACTTGGAATTGCAGGTGAACCATTGTTGTTGGGGTCAAAATCAAATTCAAAATCATCTGTGTTGAAACCTCCTCCTGAGTTAAAGATTACAAACTCATTATTTTCTCCACCATGAGCATGGCTCAAAATCGCCTCAACGCTCATACAAACATTACAAGGATCTTCTGAAGTAATTGCCCCACATCCTATATAAGTTCCTTGTCCATTATATGGATTGAAGCTCGAAGCATCATCATAATACCACTCCACACAGCCACCGTCGGGCAGACCATCCCCTGCTACTGTTAGCTCAAATTGGTCACCGACACATAAATCACAGGATGTATTTCCACTAAAACAATCAAGGGAATTGAGATCGCTACTCGTAAAAGTTGGGCATTGGCCTATTGCCAAAATTGACCAAAAGGAGGCGATAAGGAAAGGGAGAATATTTTTCAAAACGAGGAAGTTTTTGTTTATGAAAATGAAGGTAGCTAAGATTCCCTCACCGTAAAAATATTATCAAGTTAATATTGTTTATTTGTAGGATCGAAGTCTGTACTTTACGTTAGAATAAATCAACTTAAAAAGCCACAGATTCACACGAATTTCACGGATTGCCAAATTTAAATCTGTGAAATCTGTGCAAATCTGTGGCTTATTTATTCTTTTAAAATTACTTTTAGACTTAAAAAAATCACCCAAGAATGAAATTACCCTACACCTTATTTCTACTAATTTTTCTTTTTCCAATATTAAATCTCAGTGCCCAAAACGGCATCAAAGGTCAAATCACCGATCCGAATGGGCAACCGCTTGGATTTGCTACTATTTTTGTTTCAAATACAGGAGCAGGTGCAGTGACCAATGAGGAAGGGTTTTATGAAATCGTTCTTTCCAAAGGCACTCACAATGTTGTGTTTCAATATCTCGGTTTCAAAACAATTGAGAAAAAAATACAGGTGGGTGATGGTATGAAAGTCGAAAATTTACAATTTGTCGATCAACCACTCGAAATCGAAACCGTTGAAGTCATTGATGGAAGAGAAAATCCAGCCTACACTATCATGCGAAAAGCCATTGCCAAAGCCGAATATCATCGGGAGCAACTCGAAAGTTATTCCGCGCAGGTATATGTCAAAGGTTCGGGGCGAGTCATTGATGCGCCCTGGTTTTTAAGAAAAAGGTTGGAAAAAGAAGGGATTGATTCAACAATGGGTTTTGTGACCGAATCGGTAAATGAGATCATGTTTCAACGTCCTGATATTTTTAAAGAAAAAGTCATCAGTGCGCGGCAACAGGGAGATGACAACTCGACCAATCCGATGCAATACATCAATGCGAGTTTTTATAATTCTAAAGTAGCAGATGCAATTTCGCCGCTTTCCCCAAAAGCATTTACGTATTATCGTTTTGAATTTGAAGGTTCTTATTTTGAAAGAGGCCATGAAATCAATAAAATCAAAGTCACACCACGCCGAAAAAGTGAAGGCGTTTTTGAAGGAACCATCTATATCGTTGAAGATTGGTGGTCGATTCATAGTTTGGATTTGACCACTTTCAAACTTGGTTTTTCTTTTGGTTTAAAACAAATCTATGGCCCAATTGAAGAAAAAGTCTGGATGCCTTTGACTCATAAAGTAAAAATAAATGGAAGTCTCATGGGCTTTGATTTTGAGGCAAATTACTTGGCGACAACAAGTGATTACAAAATCGAACTCAACCCCGACTTAGACGCAGATTTCAAAATCATAGACGAAAAAATTGATAAAGAACTTGCCGCAGAAATCAAAGCTTCTCAAAAAGATAAAAAGACCACCGACCTGAACGAACGAATCCGCTCAGGTGAACCGCTTACTCGAAAAGAGATGCGAAAAATGATGAAGCAATACCGGAAAGATGAAATAAAACAAGCAAAAGAAGCGCGGAAAAGAAAAAAAGAAGGAACTGAAAAAATAGCAAAAGAACCAGTTGTTCAGTCAACCCGCACCTTTGAGGTAGATTCATTGGCGAACAACCGAGATTCAGCTTTTTGGGAATCGGTAAGGCCTTTGCCGCTCACTTCTTATGAGTTAAAAACTTACAAATACGTCGATAGTGTCGCCATTGTTAAACAAAATCCAGACTCATTAAAAACCAAAAAGGTAGGAAAAAGCAATCCGATTACGAGTTTTTTGGGAACCGCATTGATGGGCAACACCTACAAACTTTCTAAAAAAACAGACCTAAGATTTCACGGTTCTTTACTAAAAACCAACTACAATACAGTGGAACTCTGGAACACCAGCGTTCCGATTTCACTGCGAACCCAATTGGATTCTAATCTTAAATTTTCTATCAATCCGACTTATAATATTGCTTTCGCTCCTTTTGTCCATGATGGAAATGTGGAGTTAAAACTGGAAGGCGGAAAGAAATTCAGAAAATACGAAATTTCGATTGATGGTGGGGATGCGATGTTCCAATTCAATCCAGAAAACCCAATTGATCTTTTATTAGAAGGAACTACTCTTACTTTACTCCAAGAAAAAAATTACGCAAAGTTTTATCAAAAAAAATACCTGAATGGAAAAGTAAACGGACAGCTTTCTGACCGATTGGAAGGAGCCATTGAGATAGAATGGGCTGATCGAGATCCACTTTTCAATAATGATAATGCTAAATCTTGGCGAAAAACAGATAGAGCTTTCACCTCCAACAATCCATTCAATTTTGGAACGATAAACACTGAATTTGCTCCTCATAGAGCATTTACTGCTTCGGCAAATCTGAATTGGTCTCCTTTTAAAAAATATATGCTTCGCAATGGTGAAAAAGTAGTGCGCTCTAATTCAGGCCCTTCGTTTCAAATGACCTACCGCAAGGGATTTGATGATGTATTCGAAAGTTCAGTAGATTATGATTTGTTGAAAGGTCAGATAAATTTAAAACATGAATTCCCAGCAGGAAGCCGTTTAATGATTGAAACTTCAATAGGTTCATTTTTAAATAAAAACAGTGTGTATTTTCCTGATTATCATCACTTTAGAGGCAATAAAACGATTGTAATTTTAGAAGAACCAATTGGCAATTTTAGAAACTTACCTTATTATCGACATAGCACTAATGACGAATTTTTCGAGTTTCATGCCTTTCAACAATTTAGGAATTTGCTCATCACGCAGATTCCAGAAGCATGGATGTTGGGTTTAAAAGAGAATTTAACTTTCAGCTTTTTGTACACACCTACCGCCAAAGATTATTTTGAAATCGGATACGGATTAGACAATATTTACAAGTTTTTCAGAGCAGAAGTCGGCGCTTCTTTCTTAAACGGAAAATATCAGAACACTTATTTTAGAGTGGGTATTTCGAGTGCTTTCAGCTTTTCTTCTGATGAAGATGGTGGGCAGAATGTTTCGATTGGGCTTTGATTCCGGTTGCCGATGTTGCCGGTTTCATAGAGTGATTTAGTGGAACGCGGATGAAAGCGGATTTTTGCGGATTCGCGAGCGTCTTGGATTTTTTTTCACACAAAAAAATTTGACTAATTTAAATTTCCACTAATAAAGATCCGTCAAATCCGTCTCCCATCAAAATCATTTTTTGTCTGAATCAGGATTTACAGGATTTGAGGATTCTCAGGATTAGGGAAAAATTAACTTGGTGAGTAGAATAAAATTGGTCTCCATCAAAAATCCGTTTAAATCAATCTTTCAATCCGTTTAATCCGTGTCCCATCAAAAATCATTTTTTGTCTGAATCAGGATTCGCAGGATTTGAGGATTCGCAGGATTAGCGCAAAGTCAACTCATTAAGTTATTGATTGAAATTCGCCTCCATTAAAATCCGTTTAAATCAATTTTTCAATCCGTTCAATCCGTGTCCCATCCAAACCGCTCTATGTAACTGGAAACACTGGCAAAAAAATCCATATCTTTGCTAAAAATAACCGATGCGCAAATCAAATGAACTTTCACTGAAGGATGCACTCAAACTCATGGTCAACAACATGCGTATCAAACCAGGTTTGTATCAACATAAAATTGAAGAAATCTGGAAAAAGAAAATGGGCACGACGATTGCCCAAAATACATCAGAGGTAAAGGTTAGAGGTAAAAAACTCTTTTTAACTATCAACTCAGCTCCTCTCAAACAGGAACTTTCATACTCAAAACCCAAAATCATAGAAATGATAAATGCACATCTTGGAGAGGATTATCTCGAAGATGTTGTAATTAGATAAATTTTTCAATCAAATTATTTTCCCATGAAGCGTATTTTACTTTTTTCTACTCTTATTATTCTTTTGGCCTCTTGTGGCAAAGAAGATGATTTACAGCCAAAAGGCGATTTCCTTGATGATTTGCTCGGACTTTATGTTGGAGTCACCAGTGAAGCAACTTCGGAAGAAGTCGTTACCAGAGATATGAATGGCAATGTGATTGATATCTCCACTGTTTTTACGGATACGATGTATCAAGATACTATTGAATTTATTCGCGAAACTGCCGATTCTACTTTTTCTTTTATTAAAGATGGACAAACCATCGGACCACTTAAGTGGAATGAAGATAGAATCTATAACTTCGTTAATGAAAGACAAAATGTTGATTTAGATATCACTATCGAACATGATCCAGTTGCAGAATATTTGGATTTAACAGTGAGTGACAATCCAGATGCAGATACAGCAGGACAACCTACTGTAATCAGAAAATATAATTTTGCTGGCACACGGGAATAAGCGCTTCCCCTTTTTCATTAAAAAAATCCCGAATTTCAACTGAATGAAATTCGGGATTTTTTAATAAGAAGAAATTAGTCTTAATTCTGAGAATTCCCTTCAATAATTGCAGATAAACCGCGCTCAATCAAGGCATCTTTGCGTGGACGCAAAATACTCATTGGAGCAGTTTTTACAATTGCTTTACCTTTGAAATGAATCATCATAGATAATTGCTCAGCCTGTGTAGCACTATGCTCCAAGACATCTACAAAACTCTTGATGACATAATCGAAAGAGTTGTGGTCGTCATTAAAAACAACCAAAAAAGAAGGATCACCAGTATCAGTCTCTGCTTCTTCGACTAATACATCTTCTAATTCTTCTGTTAAACTGTCGTAAGGTCTCATCTTAAATTAATGTTTGCGATTATTGAGTTTTCCTTGATCTCAGAGCTAAAAATGCTCAAATCCGTACTATTAACTATTTTAAAGCGGATAAAGTTTCCTTTACCTTCTCAAAGTTCGGTAAATCTCCGGCAGATTCCAAAACTTCTGCGTACTGAATTTTGCCAGTTTTGTCCAAAACGAATGCTGAGCGCTTAGAAACACCTCTCA
>CALHBQ010000398.1 GCA_937930815.1 uncultured Saprospiraceae bacterium
AAAGCAATATTGAGTAAAATTGACCCGTAAAACACGCCTTTTTTCATTTTAAAGTTTCTTTGACATTACTTCGTCGATGGATACTTTTTTAGTGTGTTCCGTGTGTTTGAAATTTTTATTCGGATTACCCATTTTCAACAATGCAGTAAACTGCTTTAAGATGAAGATCGGTAAATTAAAGATGGCATTCCATACCTCTTTTGGTGCGTCGCTCAATTTAATTGTCCAAAGTACATTCAACGAAAATATTGCTAATCCAACGAATAAGGCGATTCCCATTACTGGCTTGATAAATAATCCCAAGATTGCTAAAAGCCCCGCAACGCCAACCAGAATGAATAGTGGAGGGGTAATCGTTGCAATTCCAAAGATCAATTGATTCCAACTGAAATTGGTGATAGAGCGTCTCAAAATTCCAAGTGTATTTGGCAAATTTTGGAAATAAGAAAATAACCAACGACTACGCTGCGTCTCAACGCCATCACCAGAAGTTACTTTCTCATCATAACAAATTGCATCCCAAGCGTAAACGATTTTCTCGTTTTGTTTTAAAAGGAAATTTTGCAAAATCTTATCCTCTTGAAGCATTTTTTTCCAAAGCTTTTGCCCTTCTTGGATTTCAGGACTATTGAGATAAGCGGTGTATAATTCTGTTTCGACCGCCATTCCAGAGCCACTTATAACAGAAGAACTTCCGATTAAATAAGTGACATATCGCTCGATGTAATTTTTATAAAATTCACCCAATGCATCCATCGCCGCGTAGTTAGAATCTACATTCTTTGCAGTTCGTTGCCCTTGAATTGAGCGGTAACCACCGTTTGCATATTTATTTATTGTTTTTAAAAAATCAGGATGCGCCAAATTGTCTCCATCAAAAATGACAGTATAATCATGTTTACGCACATAATTTTCCATTCCATGAATGATAGATTTTGCTTTTAAATTAAGCGCAGGTTCAGGTCGAAGTAAGGTGAATTTTTCACCTTCAATATTGTAATCAGAGACATCACAATTGTCTGCAACCAAGTAAATATGGAAATTCGAATATTTCTGATTGACCAAAGAATGCACCAATGGCTTGGTGATTTCCGCATTACGGTAGGCAGTTATGATGCAACCGTAATCAAATTCTTTTTCCTTTTCGGGTGTTGGAATTTTCTCTTTTACAAAACGAGAAAAGAAAACCGTTAGAAACGGAAACACCAGAAAAAATAGGATTAACCCACTTACTATCAAATAAATGTAAATCAAAAAACTCATAATATGAATGTCTTTAGTCAGTTCAAGACGAAGGAGTCCGAATTGGTTTATTATGTACGTTTATGTGGGAGGTAGTAGCCGGTTGATTAGATTTGAAACTATCTTTCACGTTCCAAATTATAGCGTTCCAGTATGCTTTAAAATTTGCCCACTGTAATTTGAGTGCAAATTTAAGACTGTTTTTCGGAATAGTAAAGAATAACATAAACAAGAAGCATCCCAAAAATTGAATTGTTGTGGAATTTCTTCTCATAAACAGGGTTCTGCTTCTATTTATGTAGTAAGTTTTTAGTGGGCTGTCTTGACCTATGGTCAATGATTCGTGATGATAAACACGTGATTCAGGCACTAATCCAATTTCAAAATCCGCGTCTTTAATTCTTTCACACCAATCCAGTTCTTCATAATACAAAAAGAAAACTTCTGGAATTAAGCCTGCTTTTTCGATTACACTTCGTGGTGCCATCATTGCACAGCCATGCGCATAAGCTGTTTCTGTTTTTAAATGCTTTTCAGAAAGCGGCTCGTTTTCTCCGACCGTCGAATTTCTACCAGTAACTCTATGTACTGGAGTTGTTCCTGCATATTGAACAATATCAGGAGCGGCTGAATTTTCTTTTGTATTTAAAATGATTGGACTGACTAAGCCGAGTTTTGCATTTGACTCCAATGCCGCAACCATATTTTCTAAACAACCATCCGTTAGAACAGCGTCATTGTTTAGAAAAATAATGTAATCACCGGAAGCATATTGGTATCCAAAGTTGTTTCCACCTGCAAAACCGAGATTGGTTTCAGATTTTACAAATTGAAAATTAGAGAACGGATATTTTTTTAGAAGTTGGTCGAAGCCAGGTTTTGTTGAGGCATTATCTACAACTATTACCTCAAGATTGGGGTAGGAGTTGCTCACCACTGAATCTAACATTTCAGTAGTCGCATCCGCGTAATTATAATTGATCGATATTATTGAAACTAAAGGTAAGGTCTTCTCCACGCTGATGAATTTTTTGATATTCTCTCACAAAAAAGTATGTCAGCTTGAAATTTAGAATTTAATAAAGGAAGGAATTCTAAAACTCAAGCTGACATTTATTCACGCAATTTGTGAAAGATTCAATGGAAAAGCAAATATTATTCGCCTTTCTGAATCATAGCAAGTGGGGTCTTTGCCAAAATTTGTATGTCTTTCAAAAATGAAAAGTTGTTTGCATATTCGATATCTAAACCGATTCTTTGCTCAACAGACATCGTATCCTTTCCATCTGGAGAAACTTGCCACAGGCCAGTAATTCCAGCAGGAGCCAAGAAACGCTTAGCCCAAGAATCTTTAGTCAATTGCTCTGCTTCATAGAGTGGCAATGGTCGATTTCCAACGATTGACATTTCACCACGGAGTACATTGAACAATTGTGGTAATTCATCTAAAGAAGTCTTTCTGATGAATCTTCCAACGGTAGTGATACGAGGATCATTTTCGAATTTCATAAAAGTCATTTCACTTTTATTTTCTTCGCCACCATTGGTGTTGTATCTATTTAAGTGTTGAATATCTGCTAACCTTTTATCTGCATCTTGATACATAGAACGGAATTTTAAGAAATAAAATCCTTGGTATCCAGTTCCAATTCTTTTTGACTTATAGATAATGTCTCCTTTAGAACCAAACTTTACTAAAGCAGCGATGACTAATAAAACAGGAGATAACAATAAAATTAATGTAGAGGATACAGCTATATCAAATAATCTTTTTGGTAAAGGAATTTTGTATTCAGACGTCTCTTCTTTCAATTCAATCTTAGGTTCGTAGTCTTTTTTGAATTGAGTAATGAAGTCGATTCTTTGTTCCAACATTTCAGTATTAACCTCGCCAACATAGTGATCATCCAACCCAAGCTGGATTAGCTCAACATCATTGATACGGTTATCCTTTACTGGAGAAACAGCAATTAATGGAATGTTTTTAAGATCCTTGTGTTTTTTGATGCTCTGGACAAAAAGCTTGTTATTGTCATCAAGAAATAATGCTGAGTTCAAGATCAAAGCATGTGGTATATTTTCAGGATTCATTTGGTTAGTTTTTTCTAACCACTTGAAAGCCGTAAATAAATTCTCCTTTTGCCAATAATTAGTCTTTAAGTTCTCTTCCTGCTCTCCGGGTGTGAAAAACTCCACGTTTTTTTGTCCGAACCCTAGAAGAAATAGTTCCAAGTCCCATGTGTCATGGGCGGGTACCATTAATGTCATTTTTGTTTAATTTAAATTTAATTACCGTCGTTTAAAAT